>JACCTF010000034.1 GCA_013812565.1 Pyrinomonadaceae bacterium
GCGGTAGCCTTGGTGATGTCAACTGGTGTTTGGGTCGCGGCTATCAGATTCATTGTAAGGACTTTTCGAGTGCCCGGGCTGAGTCGCTCGCCGCGACTGTCAAGCAGTGGTACGCGGATCCCGCACATGAGGGGCGGCAGCTGGGCTGGGTCACAGCGGAACCCCTAGATTACGTCCGGCCGGTGCGGCGGCTGGCGCTGCGCTGGCAGTTGAAGAACGGGCAGACCAGATATGGAGCGCTGCTGTCAACCCTCGAACCACGCGAGGTCATCAGCTTGGTGGGTCAACCCGTAGACCGCGTCAACGATCCACATGCGGTCCTGCTGGCCTACGCTAAGTTCTACGACCAGCGCGGCGGCGGAGTAGAGACGGAGTTCAAGCAGTCGAAGCAGGGCGTAGGAATCACCAAAAGGAACAAGAAGCGGTTCCCTGCGCAGCAGATGGTAATGCTGTTGGGAACGTTAGCGCACAACGTACTGATATGGACCAGACGGTGGTTGAGTGCGGAGGCGCCGAAGCTCGCAAGTTTTGGCGTCTTACGATTGGTGCGTGATGTGAGAGTTCGTGTCAAGAGTTGTGGAAAAAGATTTAGCGTATCCTTGCCTCTAGCTTCGTTTTACGTCACGCTGCCATGACAGTTTGACTGCTTAGATGGCGAGGGCTTCGTGATGTACCTCAACTTCTCGGCATGGCTTAACCTCTGCAAACTCTTTTCCTGCCGCTTCACGATCTGGAAAATCAAGTAAACTGCCGAACGCGACGAGCGCAATCGCTTCATCGCATTGGTTCGCAACCGCACCGATGCAAATACCGACTCTACCGCGTTCGTCGTTCGCAAGTGCTTGTGATGCTCTGCCGGGAAATCAAAGTACGAAAACATTCTGTCCAAATCATCCATCAAACATTCCGCTGCTCGGTCGTAGAGACCACGCCAACTCTTTGTCAAAGCTAAGACTTTTGACTTTGCTTCTTCTCTGGTGCGTGACAGGTAAATCGCTCGCAAACTCTTGGCTGCTTCGCCGCGCTCTTTGTGCGGCAGTTTGTCCAGCACGTTTCTCATCTTATGCACCCAGCAGCGCTGCTGTTTCGTTTGTCGCCACACTTCACCCGCCGCTGCCCAAAAACCTAAGCCGCCATCGCCAATCGCCAGGGCTGGCTCATTGATCCCGCGCGCTTTCAATCTTCTCAGCACCGCAAGCCAGCTCTCAATCGATTCTCGATAGCCTTCTTCGAGCGCCAGCAAATGCTTCTTGCCAGTCACATCAGCTCCCATCACGACTAACAAACATGCCCGCTCATCCGCGATCCCCGCTTTGATGTAGATGCCATCAACCCACACATACGCCATCGGCAAGCTTGCCAGGCTGCTCTGTGTCCACTCCTCATACTCCGCTTTGAATTTCGCATTGAGCCGCGAGATTGTGGACGGCGAGAGCGCCGCCCCTTCGCCCATCAGACAGCGCAAGGCGGGTTCAAAGTCGCGGGTCGCCAAACCTTCGATAAACAACTTCGGGAAGACCATCGCCAAGCTCTTAGAACGACGTTGATATGGCTTGACGATCTGTGACTCAAACGGCTCTTGACCCTCTGGCACATCCGACACCCGCGGCGTCTTGATCTTGATAGTCCCACTGCCAATGGTGATCTTGCGCTCTTTCGCGTGACCGTTCCGGTAGCCGCGAAACTCCGCCTGTGTGTCGCTTCGCTGATGACGGCTGCGATCTAAATACTCGCTCACCTCGTGTTCGAGCGCAGCTTGCAACATCACTTTGGCACCGCGTCGCACCAGCGCTTCAAGCGGATCAGCTTCTGAAGCAGCGATAGCCGTCAAGGTTTGTTCGTTGTAGAATTCATTCATAGCGTATCCTTATTCTGTCAGCCGATGGCTGACGGTTAATGTTGTTTAAGCACCAACAAGGATACGCTATGCGCTTTTTAGAGCCTCATCTTATTTCCACAACTTTTGATACTAACTCCCTTGACGTAGTAGGACTTGTAGTTGGAAGCTTTCCGGTCAGTACAGCCTACGAGGTTGAGTAACTCTACTTTGCGGAACTCGACCGGATGGCTTTCACTTTGCAAGGCGATGTAACCCTTCCCAAGCAGTTCCCCATTCTTCTTCACCCGCTCGTCAAAGTTACTAACATTCCCGCCCCCGGTCTGCGGCTTCTCGTAGGACAAAACCGTCTGCCCTTCGACCACATGCTTGATCTGCGCGTCGCCCAGCACCACCACCTCGACCCGCACCCACTGATCGCCGTCGTAGGTCTTTGAAGATGAATCAACACAGTGCTGCGTCAAGAGGCTTCCGTCCCTCACCACATGCGTGCCCGGCGTACACAGGTTAGCCGTGGTGCGCGGCCCCTTCCCCAGCCCGCCCAGCA
>JACCTF010000046.1 GCA_013812565.1 Pyrinomonadaceae bacterium
ACGGTAGCAGCGGCGGCGTGTGTTGCGGGTCGGTCCGGAGTCTGGCCAAATCCAGAAGAAGTGATGAGTCATGAGTGATGCGTAATGAGTGAAAACTTTCTACTCATCACTCGCTACTCATCACTCATCACTTTTTATGTCTTACCAGGTTATCGCCCGCAAGTGGCGTCCGCAAGCCTTCGATGAGGTCACGGGACAGGAGCCGATTACGCGCACCTTGCGTAATGCCATCGAGCACAATCGGCTTCACCACGCTTACATGTTCTCCGGCGCGCGGGGCGTCGGTAAAACCACCACGGCCCGCCTTCTTTCCAAAGCCCTCAATTGTCGTCGCGCCGACCGACCGACGTCCACGCCCTGCGCCAACCTAGGTGAGCAGACTTGCGCTTCGTGTCGCGAGATCGCCGAAGGTCGCTCAATCGATGTGTTGGAGATTGATGCTGCTTCTCACACCGGCGTTGATAACGTACGCGAAAGCGTCATCAACAACGTCGCGATTGCTCCCGCACGGGATCGGTATAAAGTCTTTATCATTGATGAAGTTCACATGTTGTCGGGCGCGGCTTTCAACGCGCTGCTGAAAACTTTGGAAGAGCCTCCGCCGCGCGTCGTCTTTATCATGGCGACGACCGAGGCGCATAAAGTTCCTGACACGATCCTGTCGCGCTGCCAACAATTTGAATTTCGCACCATTGCAACGCGTGCTATCGCTGAACGTTTGCGTCTGATCGCCGACGCGGAGAAGCTTGAAGCGACGGATGAAGCGCTCCAACTGATTGCACGCGCCGGGGAAGGCTCGATGCGTGATGCGCAATCAGCCTTTGATCAAGTGATCAGTTTCAGCGGCAGCCGGATCACCGCCCCCGATGTAGAGGCGGCGCTCGGCATCGCCGGACCCGAACTTTTAACGCGGGTGATGCGGGCGATTGCCGAGCAGAAGCCGGCCGAAGCGCTCGCCGTCGTTGATGATCTGGTTGTGCGCGGTCACGACCTGCGCAACTTCTGTCGCGACTTGCTGGCCCATGTGCGCGATCTGCTCGTCATCAAAATCGCGGACACAGATGGAACAAGCAATCTCGCAAAAAGGCGAGTTAATCTCTACACGGCCGCAGCATCCGACATCGAGCAGCGTGAGCTTACGCTGGCCGCAAGAGAGTTCTCTGAATCCGATCTGGTGCGCTTCTTCCACAATTTAACGGAAACCGAAAAGGCACTGCGAGAAAGCGTTCATCCGCGCTACCAACTCGAAGTAGGGCTAGTGAAGTTGATTGAGATGCAGCGCCTCGCGCCGCTCGGTCAAATGATCCAACGTCTCCAGACGCTCGAAGAATCTTTGCTGCACGGAAGAAACGCGCCTGCCGGAAATGCCGGTGGAGGCGCACCATCCCTCGCCGGTGGAGCAAGCAGCACGTCGCGTGTAAACAGCGACCGCGGCAGCAAAACGACTTCAGCAACTAAGGATAGGGGCACTTCTGCCAGAGCACACGCGGACAACTCGGCAGAGAACGACATCAACGCTGACTCGGTTCGTACACCAGAAACAGCCGCTGCACAACCTCCGGCACAGCTTCCCGCACAGCCTCCTATGCAGCCTCCGGCACAAGATGCCGATCCCATTCCCGGCGCTGATCCGCGCGAGTATGCGGATGTCTCATCGCCGTTGTTCATGGCCGCGTCTTCGCCACCTTCGTTGCGGCTCGTCACGTCAGACGGCGTCCCAACGAGCAGCCATATATCACATCCATCTTCCGAGGCTCCTTCTGTCAAGCAAGATCGAGTCGGGCCGCGCGCTCCGGTTAGTGGCGCTTCGCCCGATTCAGTTGTAGAGCGGATTAAAGCGGCGCTTGAGGCGAGACGCCGACCGCTGTTGCTGATCGCGTTTGAGAGCGCGCAACGGATAACCGTCGAAGGTGATGATTTGTGCATCGAGTATGCCCCTGAGATGAAGCATCTTCGTAATAGTCTGGCGAATCAGGAAAGCATTCGGCTGCTGCGCGAAGTGGGGCGCGAGATTGTGGGACGCGACTTGGGTGTTCGGATCATTGTGAGAGACGGCAGCGCACCCAACGACGAATCAGTTTCCAAACAAACGGAAGTGACAAACGAGAAGCAACACCTACGCGAGATTGCTGAAAAGCATCCGGCTGTGCAGCAACTTCTGGAAACGTTCCGCGCCGAAATCGTTGACGTGCGACGAATTGAAGAATAGAAGTCAGGAGTCAGAAAGAAAGCCGGTGTTGATCCTGACTTCTGTCTCCTCATTTTTAGCGAACCAACCAACGGACATTCGCGTACAGTGTTTTCACGGAGGTAATAGACGGCAATGCGCGATCCCTTAATAGCTGGGCTACTCAGTCTTTTTATTCCTGGAATCGGCCAACTTTACAACGGCCACATCCTGCGCGGTATTTTCTGGTTGATCATTACGCCGGGTTTTTGGATCGGAACGGGCGGTCTGCTCGGCTGGGTCTGCCACGTCGTGGCGGCTTACACTGCTTACAAATACGCGAGCGAACATCGCGTGCGTATCTAAACCGCGCAAGTCAGTGGTCTTGCCCGCGTGCTTTAGCTGTTGAGTTCGTAGATTGTGAAGGTGCTTGAACGTGTGCATGGTTCGTGGACGGCGCTTCTTAAGCGGAAAGCGACGTGCAGACTGTTGCACGTCCAAGCATGGCGTGAATTAAAAGAAACTGCGCGGGCATCGTGTGCTGTGGGTGTTCAAAAGGGCTTTTGATGGGGGCAGTCAAGGAAGTTGTTTGGTTTTCGCTTCGGAGAGGTTGTCATTAGCGAACTGATCTGCCTCCTGCTTAAGCTTGTTTATCTCTTTCTCCGAGATGTGCAGCATCAACATCGAAGCAGCATGCTTTGCGACCTCTTTCTCTTTACGCGGAATGCGGAGCTTTATCTGTCCTTGATGGCTGCCCGGAATTTCAGTCAAGGTACGCAAGCTCCTCGCTTTTACAACTATCTCTGTCCTCAACCAACCCTCTTTCAAGTTAACTGATTCGATCTCGCTTATTGATATTCCCACCTCTTTCACGCCCAACCTCAGTAGACCCAGGTATTTAGTTTCAAACTCCAAGATCAACCCGTATTTGCTGGCCCGGGCGAGACCGGCAACTTCAGCGAAGCCGTGATGCACATTGGCAATTGAAAACGCGAAACTAATAAATTCTGGTAGCATGACGCTAAAGTTAATAGCATAAGTAGCGGCCCAGGGTGAAGATGAGGTGAAGACGATCAGCCCAGTAAACAATGACAAGACAAAAGCGATGAGGGATGACTGCCGGTGCTTCAGACTCCGCGCTCTTTCTGACTACGTTTCCTTGCTGTGAGATGAGCGGATGATGCATTCACATTGATCTTCCTTGTCACTTGTCACTGCTGAGTATTTACGAAACACAAAAGGCAGTCGCACTGCAAGCGGCTTTATATCGGTAATCTTTATATCGTTAATCTTTTGTGCAAGCTCTACGGTGTGGATCTGCCGCCGGGTGGTACAGCGCGCGGAATGTCTCCGTCGTCCAAAGGTAAGGGTGTTGTTGCTTCAGATGTATCTTGTACGGTTGCGCCGCGCAGGACGGGCGGAGATTTGCGGCGTGGCAACTTTAATGTAGCAACGGCGTCTGTGCGGCGCAGAATTACGCCCCCGCGTCCGGCTACCCACGCCGCCGAGCCGCCCCGGTAAGCAACGGCAAAGAGCGGCTGGCTCGTGATAGTTGAGAGCATATCCCAGGTCGCACCTCCATTTCGGGTTTGCAGCACGCGCCCTTGATCGCCGACCGCAACCGCTTCGTGACGCCCGGTGGCCGCGACCGCATAGAGATTAATTCCCGCGCCGCTCTCTTGATCCTTCCACGTTTGGCCGCCGTCGTCTGTTCGCAGAATGATGCCGCTGCCCCCGACGGTAAAGCCGCGTTGGCGATCAGCAAAGGTGACCGCATAGAGCCACTCTGCGACATTCACATCGACCGACTGCCACGTCTCCCCGCTGTCTTCCGTTCGGAGAATAGTGCCACGCGCGCCGACCGCAACGCCGCGCTTCCTGTCTACAAAGTGAACCGCTTCCAACCACGCGTTTGTCGTTGAGCGTTGCCTTGCCCAAGTCTCGCCGCCGTCTTCCGTATGTAGCACAGCGCCTCCTGCGCCAACCACCCAGCCGTGCTCCCCGTCAACAAAGTGCACGCCGAACAACTCTTCCGTCGTCCCTATTTTCCTGCGTGCCCAGGTGATGCCGCCATCAATCGAGCGCAAGATCGTGCCTCCTTCGCCGACCGTCCACCCGTAGTTTGCGTTGATGAAAAAGACATCATTCAAGCGCGCAGTAGTATTGCTGGGCCGCACCGTCCAATGCCTTCCGCCCGAAGATGTTGCGAGGATGCGGCCACGACCGCCGACCGCCCACCCGCTTGAATTGTCGAGAAAGAAGATGTCGGCAACGTCCTCGCGCCCGCCTTCGCTCAAGCGCCGCCACTCAAGTCCGCCATCGTCGGTGCGCAGAATCAAGCCATCGTTGCCAGCCGTCCATCCCGTGTTC
>JACCTF010000082.1 GCA_013812565.1 Pyrinomonadaceae bacterium
TGCAAATGGTTGATGAACCCGATCAGCTTTTGCCACTCGCCTTTCTGAATCGATTGCCCGCCGTAATTCCCGAAGCACATATGCACGCCTTTCTCTTTTACTCGAATCGCGGCGTCGAGTACGGCGTTGATGGCCTGCGCCGCCCAGTGGGCTTCATCGGCGTGGCCGGTAATGTTTGCTTCATCAATTTGAATCACCTCGGGATTTAAATCGGCAACCTGCTGTGCGAGCGCCTGACCGATGGCGAGCGCCAGATCCGCCCGCTCAGTATAGTGATGATCCAGTAAAGTTTTGCTGAGCATGTGGGGGCCAGTGAGCGTGAACTTCATCGGGTGATTGGTGCAGAGGCGGGCACGGCGGTATTCTTCGCCGAGACTCAAAGTGCCTTCGTCAATCGGGCCTTCCACTACGCCCGCCGGGACGGAACGAAAACCCATGCCTTCCATTTGGCGAAACTCTTCAACTTCACCTCGCGTGAGAGAAGACCTGATGCCGCCCATCGGGCGGATGAAGTATTCGATCATCCCGTTGGTGTCCGGGTGATTGACATCCCAGCGATAGAGTTCACCATCAGCAACGACATCCAGACCAGCGAGTTCCTGAATTTGGAAAACGACTTTGGTGGCATCAATCAGCGCTTGTTGGCTCGGCAGAGCGATCAACCAATCGGGCACCGGATAGGAACCAACGACCGTCGTGCGGATAGACGGAGTGTGCGAAGATGCGTTCAACTTTGCCTCCTAATTCTCGCGGAACGAATTTATCTTTCGATATTGTTAACTCAGCTAAACTTAACTCGGCAAGCCGCGCTCGATCACGCGCTCCATCGCTTCGGCAAAAGTATCAATCTCACGAAGCGTCGTGTAGATATTCGGCGTCACGCGCAGCCCGTTGACGCCGCGATCATTGGCGATGGGCGTGGTGATAATGCGGTACTCGTTGAAGAGATGCGCGCCTAGCTTCTCCATGTCCACACCTTCGACGGCGACGTTCGCCAGCCCGCACGACTGCTGCGGATCAAAGCTGGTCAATAGCTTTACGCCCTTCTTTCCTTCGAGTCGCTTCGCCCAGCGATGAAACAAGAAACGCAAACGCGCGGCCTTGCGCTCTGCGCCGATGCCTTCGTGGAACGTGAGTGCTTCAGCAATCGCCAGATGATTGGCCGCCGGGTGCGTGCCGATCTCTTCAAACTTGCGTATGTCACCGTCGAGCCTTTCCTCCGCCGCCATCAACGGCCACAAGCCTTTGATCTTGTTGCGGCGGACGTACAGGAAGCCCGTGCCGTGCGGCGCAAGCAGCCACTTGTGCAGACTCGTGCCGTAATAGTCGCAGTCCAGGTCGGCATGTTTGAAAGGGAAATGTGCAAAGGCATGCGCGCCGTCAACGATGGCCTCAATGCCGCGAGCGCGGGCCATCCGGCAGATGCTTTTAACGGGAAATATCTGCCCGGTCAAATTCGTGATGTGACAGAAATGGATGACGCGCGTGCGCGGCGTGATTGCGCGCTCGAACAGACGGACGAGTTGATCAAGCGAATCAGGCGGCGTCGCGAACTGAATCTTTTTCACCACAATCCGGTCGCGCCGCTCGCGCTGTCGCCATGTCGTCAACATGCGCGGGTAATCCTGCTCCGTGGTCAACACTTCATCGCCCGGCTTGAGATCAAGGCCAAGTTGGCAGATTTCCAGCGCCTCGCTCGCGTTGCGCGTGATCGCCATCTCCTCGGGGTCGCAACCAAAGGCCGCCGCCAGACGCTTACGCACACCTTCGATCTGCGGTTCCAGAATGCGCCACATCGTATAGGTCGGCGCGTGATTGGAAAACTCCAGGTAGCGACGCATCGCTTCCTGAACGATGCGCGGCGAAGGGCTGACGCCGCCGTTGTTGAGATTGATCAGGGTGCGGTCAACAGTAAATGCTTGCTGCACCTCAAACCAGAAGTCTTCATCGGTCGCGACATCTTCAACCGCGCGCCCATTGACATAGCCGGTCGCGGCAATCGCACGCTCAACCCCTTTTTCATTGAAGCTCGCCGAGGCCAATCCCGCTGTTCCGATGCCTGTCAGAAATGATCGTCTAGTGAACATAAATATCCGCCCCGAGTCATAACTTTATGCTAAAAGCTTATTCACTACTTCACCATAAACATCTGTGAAGCGGGAGTCGCGTCGCTGAAAGTGGTAGGTCAGTTTAGTGTGGTCGATGCCAAGAAGGTGCAGGAGCGTGGCTTGCAAATTGTGTATGTGAACCGAGTCCGTTATCGCGTTAAAGCCGAGCTCGTCGGGTTCGCCGATTGTCGTGCCGGACTTGAAACCGCCGCCCGCGAAGTACATCGCGAAGGCCTTGTTGTGGTGATCTCGTCCCATATTGTCGATGCTGTTCGGATCGCTCTGCACCATCAGCGTGCGCCCGGACTCTCCGCCCCGGATGACGATAGTCTCTTCGAGAAGTCCGCGTTGCGTGAGGTCTTTGATAAGCGCGGCCGTCGCCTGGTCTTTGTTTTTTAAAAAACAATTGATGACCGCCACAACTAATCTGATAAAAGTATCAAATTTACGTTAACATAACGACCAGCAGACTTAAAATTAATTCGTATCTAATGATATAAGACATTTCGTTCACTCAAGAGCTTTCACCTATAGTTCTGAATACTGCTCGATTGTTTGCTCTCACGACTCGTGGTGATGAAAGTTTGATCACTTGTATGACACTGTGTTGCGCTACTGATTTCGATGACCCAACATTACTTTTCACCCACTACCTAGAGAGGTAACTACACAAGGACGATGAGATACGTGAAGATCACAAAGCTTTTGGCGACCATAACCAATCTACTTCTGTTGTTTTCCAATGTCTCCAGCAGCATCGCGCAGACGAACACCATTCCCGCTAATCAGACTACTATTACATCAGGGGGTGTGAACCAAACAGCCGGTTCGTTGAAGCTTCAGAAATTACTGAACCTACGCCCGCGTAACATCGTCTTCATTCTGACGGACGACCACCGCCACGACGCGCTCGGCTTCCTCAAGTCACAGTCGTTCATCCGAACGCCGAACCTCGACCGCATGGCGGCCGGCGGCGCGCACCTGCCGAACGCCTTTGTCACCACGGCGCTGTGTTCGCCTTCACGCGCTTCGATTCTGACGGGTCTCTACGCGCACAAGCACCGCGTGGTTGATAACAACAACCCTGTTCCCGCAGACCTCGTCTTCTACCCGCAGTACTTGCGGCAAGCCGGATATGAGACGGCGATGATCGGCAAGTGGCATATGGGCGGCGAATCGGACGAACCGCAACGCGGCTTCGATCAATGGGTTTCGTTCAAGGGACAAGGCACATACCTGCCGAACCCAAACGGCCTGAACATCAACGGGCGGCGTGTGCCGCAGAAAGGCTACATCACGGACGAAATCACACAGTACGCGCTCGACTGGCTGCGTGAGCGCAAAGGGGATAAACCGTACATGTTGTATCTGTCGCACAAAGGCGTGCATGCCGACTTTGTGCCCGCCGCGCGGCACAAGAATCAAGCAGCTAATCAAAGCTTTGCGTTGCCGCGGACGATGCGGGCCGAGATGCATGAAGGTGCGCCGATGTGGGTGCAGAACCAGCGGAACAGTTGGCACGGCATCGAATTCCCGTACCACTCAGACCTCGATATAGAAGAGTATTACAAGCGGTATGCGGAAACCCTGATGGGTGTAGATGAATCAGTCGGGCGGGTGATGGACTACTTGAAAGAGCGCGGGTTGTTAGACTCCACGCTGATCATCTACATGGGCGATAACGGCTTCGCCTTCGGCGAGCACGGGCTCATCGACAAGCGCACCGCATATGAAGAGTCGATGAGAGTGCCGATGATCGCGTACTGTCCCGAACTGATAAAGCCGAACACAAAGGTTAACCAAGTCGTCGCGGGCATCGACATCGCGCCGACCTTTCTCGAAG
>JACCTF010000083.1 GCA_013812565.1 Pyrinomonadaceae bacterium
CTGTTCAGATGGTTGTCAAGCAAGTGGTGGAAGGGCGCGCCGAAGTGGAGAATCAATACGGGCGTTGCGTGAGCCGCAACGGTAATCAGAAAGCTTTGGAAGTCCTTACTGAAGTCTTCGCGCCGCGCGATTATTTCGAGTGGCGCGGGCTTGGCTCAATCGCGCATAGCGGTATGAAGCTGAAAGATAAGTACGCCGCGTTCGATGCGGAGTTGAAGTTTGGCGTGCCGGGCTTACGCATCGCCGACCCGAAGGCGTGTCAGTGCGGCGAGATTCTGAAGGGCGTGAAGAAGCCGTGGGAGTGTAAAGTTTTCGGCACCGCCTGCACGCCGGAGACGCCGATCGGCTCGTGCATGGTCTCATCGGAAGGCGCGTGCGCCGCTTATTACAACTACGGTCGGCTATCGAAGATCGCTGATCGCTCGCCCCAAAGCGCATGATGATCTCAACTGGATAAATATGACTGACGCATTCACCCCCTCGCCGCTTTTTGAACGTGTTGAGCGTGCGCGGCGAAGAAAACCGAGAATCAAAGACACTCACATCACGCTCGCGCACGGCAGCGGCGGCAAGGCGATGCACGAACTTGTCGAGGGGCTCTTCCTTGAGTATCTGAGAAATCCATTGTTGGAACGGCTCGAAGACCAGGCCGTGTTTGAAGTCCCTTTTACCGGCAACACAAATTCCAATGGTTCCGTCAAACTCGCGTACACGACCGACTCTTACGTCGTTGACCCGATCTTCTTTCCCGGCGGCGACATAGGCCGTCTCGCCGTCAACGGCACGGTCAACGACTTGTGCGTGAGCGGCGCCCGCCCCGTTTATCTCTCCGCCGGATTCATCTTGGAAGAAGGCTTCCCCATCGCAGACTTGAGGCGAATACTCGAATCAATGCGCGATGCCGCCCTTGAAGCGGGCGTCCAAGTCGTTACCGGCGACACGAAGGTTGTGCAGAAGGGAAGCGCCGATAAAATCTTCATCAATACGTCGGGCATCGGAGTTATCGAATCACGGGTGAACATCTCCGCAGCGCGCGCGCGAATTGGAGACAAGGTGATCTTGAGCGGCTCACTCGGAGATCACGGCACGACCATCATGATCGCGCGCGGCGAGCTTGAGCTTGAAACGGAAATCGAGAGCGACACCGCACCGCTCGGTTCAATGGTTGAAGAGATGCTGAACGAGGCGGCTCGCGTCGCGACGATTGATGCGATTCATTGTTTGCGCGATCCGACGCGCGGCGGCGTCGCGACGACGCTCAACGAAATCGCGCTCGCGTCCGAAGTGTGCATCGAGATTCACGAAGACCTTATTCCGGTACGCGAGGAGGTGAAGGGCGCGTGCGAGATTTTAGGTCTCGATCCGCTCTACGTCGCCAACGAGGGCAAGCTGATTTCGATAGTGTCAGCCGCCATCGCCGAACCGCTCGTCGCGCGCATGAGAGAGAACGCCTACGGCCGTGACGCTTGCATCATTGGTGAGGTGAAGACAGAGCCGCAGGGGATTGTCGCGATGCGGACGGGCTTCGGCGGCACGCGCATCGTTGACATGCTCGTCGGCGAGCAGTTGCCCCGGATATGTTAGTGGAATCGGTGACGCGTGGTAGTAACCTGCGTCTGTGATAAGGTGCTACATAACACTCGCTCCTATGATGTGATCGTTATCGGGTCGGGGCCCAACGGACTCGCGGCCGCCATCACGTTGGCAAGCGCCGGACGCTCTGTCATTGTGCTCGAGGCTAACGAAACCCTCGGCGGGGGCGCGCGCTCTGCTGAATTGACGTTGCCCGGCTTCACCCACGATGTGTGTTCGGCGGTGCATCCTCTCGCCGCCGGTTCTCCTTTCTTCCGCACGCTGCCGCTTGAGCGACATGGCTTGGAGTGGATTCATCCGCACGCTCCGCTCGCCCACCCCTTCGATGACGGTACGGCTGCCGTGCTTGAGCGTTCAATCGAGACCACATGCGAAACGCTCGGCGCGGACGGTGCGGCGTACCGGAAATTGATGAAACCTTTCGTCGCCGACTGGCACAAGCTTGAGACGGCGTTGCTCGCCCCGCCCAAGTTTCCGCGCCACCCTTTCGCTCTGGCGCGTTTCGGCCGGCGTGCTTTACGTTCGGCAAAAGGGTTATCCGAAAGCCTCTTCAAAGGTGAAAGGGCGCGTGCCCTCTTCGCGGGGCTGGCGGCGCATTCAACGTTGCCGCTCGGGCAGATGGCGACGGCCGCCTTCGGACTTGTGCTCGGAATCACCGGACATGCGGTCGGCTGGCCTGCCCCCCGCGGCGGGTCGCAGAAAATCACCGACGCGCTTGTCGCTCATCTCAAGTCGCTGGGCGGTGAGGTCGTAACCGGCGCGCGCGTTGAATCTGTTGACGCTCTTCCGCTGGCGCGCGCCGTTCTCTGCGACCTAACACCCCGCGGGCTGCTGCGTGTGGCGGGACATCGCCTGCCGACATCATACCGGCGCAAACTTGAACGCTACGCTTACGGACCCGGCGCATTCAAGATGGATTGGGCGCTTGACGGTCCGGTGCCGTGGCGTGCGAAGGAATGTCTGCGTGCCGGAACCGTACATCTCGGCGGCACGTCGAATGAGATTGCGGCGGCGGAGAGCGCGCCGTGGAAGGGCGAGCACGCGGAAAAGCCTTTCGTGCTCTTAGCACAGCCGAGTCTTTTCGATGCGACCCGCGCGCCTGCGGGCAAGCATACAATCTGGGCGTACTGCCACGTCCCTAACGGCTCGACGTTCGACATGACGGAGCGGATCGAGAATCAGATCGAACGGTTCGCCCCCGGCTTCCGCGACCGCATACTCGCCCGGAGCCGTATGCCGCCTGCGGAGCTGGAACGGCGTAATGCCAATCTCGTCGGCGGCGACATCAACGGCGGCGCGCAAGACATCCGGCAACTCTTCTTTCGACCTACGCTTCG
>JACCTF010000086.1 GCA_013812565.1 Pyrinomonadaceae bacterium
CCACCTGCTCGTGTCCGCCATTCACCTCAAGCAGATTGTCGAGAAACTCTTGGCCGAAGATTTGGTAAGCGCGTTCACGCAGATCAGCGGCGGGCGCGGCGCGCAGAGTTTCGCGCCCCTGATTGGTTAGCACGAACGCAATCTCCGGGTGGGCCAGCGCATAGTGCGTGATGAGGTTTGTCAGGTGAAAGCTTTCGGTCGCTTCGGAACGCAGGAACTTCTTTCTCGCCGGAACGTTGAAGAAAAGATCGCGAACAGTGATTGTGGTTCCCGTCGGTCGCGCCGCCGGAACGACATCGCGCATCCGCCCGCCTTCGATGGAAACGCGTGTCGCGTGCGGTTCGCTTTCATGCTTTGTGATCAGTTCGATGCGAGCGACCGCGGCAATGGAAGCTAAAGCTTCGCCCCGAAAGCCCAGCGTCCCGATAGCCGCGAGATCATCAGCACTACTGATCTTGGATGTCGCATGGCGCTCGAAAGCGAGCACTGCATCGTCGCGCGTCATTCCTTCCGCATCATCAGCGACGCGCAGCAACCGACGGCCACCGGCCTCCGCATCCATCTCGATGCGGCGCGCGCCCGCATCAATCGCATTCTCAACTAACTCCTTCGCCACCGAAGCGGGACGTTCGACTACTTCGCCAGCGGCAATCTGGTTTGCTAACTGATCTGAGAGGACACGAATCTTCGACATACAAACTAGATGCTGAATGTCAGATGCCGGATGTCAGATGTTAGTCTTCAACTAACATCTGACATCCGGCATCTGACATTTTTCAAAGATATATAATTCGGTGGTCAACGCGTCTGAGGTCTATCGCATTGTGAATCCAATCGATGACGTAGTGCCCGTGACGCGCGATGAGCGAGGTGACGTTGATGCGCCGCTCCTGTAGAGTCTTCTCCGGGTAGAGTGCGGTGAAAGCTCGTTCGAGTTGACGATGGACAGCGCGGTCACGCGCCATCTGAGCGCGATGAAAGCGTGTGCGCAAACCTGTCAACTGATAGTTGATTTTGTTCTTTCCGGTTTCGAGCGCCTCGGCCAAGGTCGGGTCAAAGCTGAGTAGTTCGGTTCGCAATTCATCAAGAGCGCGGGCAACTGTCGCTTCCGTTCGGTCAAAGACGTGAGCCGTCTCTGCGCCAAGATGTTCTTCAACGACGCGTGCGATCACAGAGTCAAGCCCCTCCAAGAAGTCGCTCAAATGAAGGTTGTAACGCTCTAGCGTGCGACTCGTGCGGTGCTCCACAACTGTCAAACTCGCGCGATGTAGAATCGGCGTCACGGGTCGTTGAAGCACCCGATAGACTTCAGCCGTCTGCGCAAAATAAGCAATCTCGGCACCGCCGCCGAAGTAAGCGATGGTCGGAAGCAGATGGTCCTGAACCACTGCGCGCAGCGTTACATTAGGGCTAAAATTTTCTGGTTCACGAACTGCTCGCTCAGCTAATTCTTCTAACGCATACTCTTGGTTTGTGCCCTTAGCCCGGTAATGTCCGTTGTTACTTGTGCGGGTCAGCGCACGGCGCGCACCCTCTGAGTGGAGAAACAACGGAAACGAATGGGCTGAGACAAGAACCTGCGGATGATAACCAGCTTGTTCCAGTTCGTGGTTTCTCGCTTCAAGCGCGGCGGCGATTTCCGGCGCAGCACGGACGGCTTCGGCGTAGAGCGGTGCGGCCAACTGCTTCAATTGCGGATCCAGCGGATCAAGCAATACTAAGCCGTAGCGCCCTGTGAGCGCGGCGAGCATGCGCGCAAAAGCTTCGCCGTAAGTGCGTCCCGGCATGTAGGCATCGCACATCAGCTTTTCCAACTCGGGTGAGAATTCGGTAGTCGGCAGAACGTCGAGCAAGCGCTTGATCGTATCGTTGATGGATTCATCAAGGACAACGCCGCCGACGGGTGCGCCCTCCTTGTGTATGTCTGACGAAACGCCGGTGCTGGCAAGCCGTCCATCGCACCCGATAAACTCCGCCGTCTGGACTTCGGCCCAATCATGATCCTCGGTCGCCATCCAGAAGATCGGCACTGCTTCGGTGCCGCGATGCGAAAGACATCCGGCGAGTTTGACGGCTGAGAGGGCTTTGTAGATCGTGTAGAGCGGGCCTGTGAAGAGCCCAACCTGCTGACCCGAGACAGCCGCAACGCACTTGTCGCTGCGCAGACGTGTGATGTTTGCTATTGTCTCCGGCGAAGCGCCCCATTTAATATTCATCGCTTCGAGCGCGTTGCAAAGTTTGGTGCGATCAGTTTTGTATGCGGCGAGAACTTCCGGCGCACGCGTCGCGAGTTCGTAGTGGAAGCGCACCGCCGAAGGGTAGAAATGACGAAGAGCCAAGGGGTCGCGAAGGTAATCAAGAAAGAGGCGTGAGCCGTGCGCGATGCGTTCAACCGGCAGCGTTTCGATGCGCAATCCGGAGTCCTCCGGGGAGCTATAACAGGCAGCTTCGGTTGTGCTCACTTTTCTTCCTTTGTGCCCAGTCTCTG
>JACCTF010000095.1 GCA_013812565.1 Pyrinomonadaceae bacterium
TAGTTTGATTTGGTCATCAACTATTCTACAGGCTGTCTCGCTCAGTGGATCACCCCAAAAAGAGTTGCACACTCGGTAATATAGGTTGGACGGAACTTTCTTGGAAGATGATAGACAAGGTATGGAAATATCCTTCGGTGTGACTGGTATTTATCGCAAAACAGGGTTATGTGACTTTACCAACTGCTGATCTTGACGAAGAGTTGAAGCAATTTATTACTCTCCAAGTAAAGGAGACGGCATGATGAATAGGCATTCGGCGACGAACTCCGGTTACGATGCTGTGTAACCGGAGTAGATAGGTCACAGGCTGGATCATTTCCGTGAGGCGAATGCGACCTCGTAAAGGAGACTACTCAGACCTTGTGATCGAACGAGCCGCCATAAGGCGTGCCCGCTGTGGGCGTGACCTTGGATAGGAGCATGGTGCGTTGCCGATGCAGAGACTCTACTCCGCTCAAGCAAGAGAGGAGAGACAAGGAAAATGCCACGATACATCGGAGTAGATTTGCATACCAACTGTTTCACCACGTGCGTGGTGGACACAGCAGCGAAGCAGACGTTTCGCGATTACAAGTTAAGCGAGGTCGCTGAGTTCGCCGCGAGTTTACGGGAGACGGATCAGGTCGCGGTGGAGGCGACCGGCAACACGCGCTACTTCTACGAGCAAGTGGCAGCGAAGGTGAAGCGGGTGGCGGTCGTCAACCCACGCGCCTTCGAGATCGTCAAGCGCAGTGCGAACAAGACGGACAAGCGGGACGCGGCGAACCTCGCGCTGTTTCTGAGCAAGGAGTTGTTGCCGGAGGCGCGGATGAAGAGCCGAGACCAAGCGGAGGTGGCAAGTCTGGTGCAAACCAGAGACAAGTTGGTGAAGCAGCGCACGGCGCTGATTAACAAACTGCACGCGCTATCAGTCGCGCATGGCAGACGCGAAAGCAAAGAGGCGTTTGCGAGCGAAGCCGGGTTAGAGCGCGTGCTGCAACAGGCGTGGAGCGTCGTCGAACAAGTAGAGGTCGAGGTCATCGTCGCGCAAGTCAGAAGCCTCAATGCCGGCATCAAGCGATTAGAGGGCGAGATGAGCGAGCAGGGCACGAAGTTGGACGGACACGCTTGCTTGACTTCGATTAAGGGGATCGGCACGAAGTCAGCGACGATTCTGCTCTCGGTGATCGGCAACATCGCGGACTTTGCATCAGCCGACAAGTTGGCGAGCTACTTCGGGATCGTGCCGTCGGTGCGCCAATCCAACGAGACGCAGCAGACGGGAAGAATTACGAAAGGCGGCTCGAAACTCGGCAGGACAACGCTGGTGCAATGCACGCTGGTGGCGATTCGCTACAGCCCGTACTTGAAGAAGTATTACGAGCGTCTCAAAGAGCGGCGCGGCGCAGGCAAGGCAATCATCGCGACGGCGCGCAAATTCTTAGGCATCATTTACCAGACGTTGAAGCACCAGTGGGTCTTTGCAGACTTCCCCAACTTCGTGTTGGCGGAATCATAAACAACCTCGGAGTAGACATTCATCATAGGAGATCAGATGGCGACGGATGACCCACATGATGAAGAGCAAGAAGGGTGGCGAGAAGCTCGCATCGAGCAACTGAAACAGCAGGCAGCAGAACTCTCCGGCGAGGAAATGATCTCAATCGAGGCTGAGAATTGTTCGCCGGAAATTGAAGAAGAGTTCTGGGAGCACGTCGTGGCTTTCGCGCAGACAAAGCGGCTCCCGCTGCTTGAGGTGCTCGTCAAGGCTGGCATTTCTGTGCCGTCGCCGGGTGAGTTGGATGACGGGCAACTCTCGGCGAAGTTGTGGGAGGTGATCGATGGTTTGTTTCTGCAGGGTATTTATCTGGAGCATACGGATCATCTGAGTGATCGTGAACTGTATGTCGAGCTGTGGAGTGAGACACTGCGAGAGGAGGCGGTGCTGCCGCCCGGGGAAAGCGGCTTCAGTTACCACCTTGATCTGATTGGAAGTGGAAGCGCAGCGGATACGTTGAGCTACCTGAAGTATTATGCCAGCGAATCGGAGCGGGAGGAGTGGGCCGCAGAGAGTTCCGAAGAGGATGTGCCCGAACACGAACAGCCGCGCTATGATCGGGACCGCCATCTGCCGCGGTCAAGTTCAAGTGAGGCATCCCCGCTGATGTGACGATCGGGCCTGGCGACAAGCAGGGTATGCATAGCAAAAGCTGAGACCTTTCTCAAGCCGCATCACCGAAGGGACACGGTGCGCCTGCACAGCCACCCAGTATTCCTATAGACAGTTCAAACACAGTGTATAAAGCGCGTGAAGTAACCCGTAGAGCGGGTTTGGTTTTACGGCCACAGCCGAGTTATACAGAAGATGCTCGTCAGAAAAAGATTGAAGGGAAAGTAGTGCTGAGGGCAGTATTATCCTCGTCAGGTAATGTGATGAATATTACTACGGTCGAAGAATTACCCGGAGGGTTGACGGAGAAAGCAATCCAAGCTGCTCGTTACATACGATGTATACCGGCGATGAAAGATGGTCAGTTCGTCTCACAGTATCTACGTCTTGAGTCTGAAGTCTGGACACATTTTATAAAGTAGCCTCCAAGTTGAGTTTAGCCGAATGATTAAGCCATTCCCAATAGCGTTGCGATTGCTTGAGCAGCTCAATCACGGCTCTGACAATGCTCAACTCTGCGCGCGCTGTGCGCCTCGATGTCACTCGTCGCAAATGCTCTTTTTCAGTCATCAGCCGACATCCGATATTTGCTAACAGGAGAAGTGCAATCGCGACGAGCGTGAACATGCGTGCCCAGGCTTGCAAATCTTGAATGCGCGCATCCTTGAACCCCACCACCCACTTGGCATCGCGAAAGCCTTCTTCGCACGAGAACCTTTTGGCGTATTCTTCACACATCCGAAAGGCCGTAAAGTTTCTATTAGAGACCACGTTCCAGATGCTCCACCGCCCCGTCTGATCGCGCGTCCGGCTTTGCACGATAAAGAGTCGTCGCGGGTCGCTTTCACAATAGTGGCAGCGTCCTAGTGCGCGCCGTCGTTGATTGCCGCGCATCACCACTTCGCCCAACTTCACCCACTTGCCGTGCCACTTTATTTTCACATTCGCTTTGGTCCGACAAACAAAGGCCACGCCCAATTTGTTGAGCAAATCGAAGGTTTCGACATCTGCAAAGCCGCGGTCAGTCGTCACGATGAAACGAGAGTGGGCGAGGCCACACAAGACTTGCTCAAAGACCTTACGGATAAACTCTCGTTCATAACCCGAGCGCTTGTTCTTCAACTCACACTCCGCATAAGCCTTCCAGTAAAGCGGGACGGCGCGTCGCCCGAACATGACGGAGGCGACCAGCAGATGCTGTTTCTCTTCAATCGTCCAATCAATCGCGATACGAATCAGTCCCGCTGTTGGCAACTGGCGAATAAGCGCCTGTGCGTGCGCCATCGCCACCGCCATCACATCGAGTCGTTCGTTATGCAAAAAGCGCGAGAGCCGTTTCGCGGCGGCCTCGAAGTTGTCAAAAGATCGAGCGATGGTTGCTTGGCAACAACTCGCGGTGCCGATCAAAGCAGCGACAAAATCGATGAAAGCATTTCGTTGATGCCCATGTGCATCAGGCAACAGGGCGTTGATATACTGGACAAGGCGAGTAGCAAGAGCATCTTTTTTCATGGCAGAAACAAGGCTCGCACAAGTGTCTAACTTGTTGCTACTCGCTAACTTGTTAAATGTGTCCAGACTTCAG
>JACCTF010000113.1 GCA_013812565.1 Pyrinomonadaceae bacterium
TCGGGCGCAAAGCCTGCGGCCAATACGCATCATCCGCAACGCATGAACTCGTTCTACGCCTACAAACCGTTCGCACACCAACATGTGCCGGAGATCGAACAACACTTGCGCACGGTCGGCGACTGGACCAGCGAACTGGTTTTCATGACTCATTCGCTGCCCGTCGCACGCGGCATCTTCGCCTCGATCTATGCTGAAACTAAGAACGAAATGACGGCGGATGAAGTCCGCCAAATCTTCGCTGATTACTATCAGGATTCTTTCTTCATTCGTCTCGTGGGCGGTTCACCCGACATCAACCCTGTGAAGGCAACCAACTTTTGCGACATCGGTTTCGCCACACGCGGAAAGCAACTCGTTGTCTTTTCCGCGCTCGATAATCTCGTTAAAGGCGCTGCCGGAACCGCCGTCCAGAACATGAACTTGATGTGCGGCATAGACGAAACAGTTGGGCTAATGTTTCCAGGCACTAACCCATGAAAGGGAGTAACAAGTGACGTGATGAAAGCGTTTTACTTGTCACTGATTTCTTATGACAACACACGTGCAAACTAAATTTGAAGAGACAGCGGCGCTCGAAGACCAGTTTCAGTTGGCGACGTATAAGAAGTTTCCGTTGGCGGCTGAGCGGGGCGAAGGCGTGTGGCTTTATGCGAGCGACGGCGCGAAGTATCTCGATCTTTATGGAGGGCACGCGGTCGCGGCAACCGGGCATTGTCATCCGGTTGTGGTGCGGGCGATCCGAGAACAAGCTGGACAGTTACTGTTCTATTCAAATTTAGTTTACTCGGAAGTGCGTGCTCGCGCGGCGGCAAAGTTAGTGGAGATTGCACCCGCGCCCATCAGCAAAGCTTTCTTCTGCAACTCCGGAACGGAAGCGAACGAGAACGCGATGCGGATGGCGCGCATGGCGACCGGAAGAACTCGCATCATCACTTTTACCGGAAGCTTTCACGGGCGAACAGCCGATGCGATCAGCGCCACGGCCCTGGGCAAGTATCGCGAACTCGGACGCCCGAATGTCCCCGATCATCTGTTTGCCGAGTTTGGTTCGCTCGATTCCGTTGCCGCGCTCGCCGACGAATCGGTTGCCGCGATAATGCTTGAACCGATTCAATCTATGGCCGGTGTGCGGATGCTTGAGCCGTCGTTCTATCAAAGCTTGCGTGAGATATGCGACCAACACGGCATCTTGTTGATCTTCGATGAAGTACAGACCGGAGTCGGTCGCACCGGCGATTGGTTCTTCGCCGGAAGCGCAGCGGCGCACGGCGTTGTGCCGGACATCATCACGCTCGCCAAAGCCCTCGGCAGCGGCGTCCCTGTCGGCGCATGTTTGACGACCCAAGCGGTTGCGAGTCACATCAAGGAGAACGATTTGGGCACGACATATGGCGGCGGCATGCTCGCGATGGCTGCCGTCTCCGCAACGCTTGAAGCCATTGAAGCCGATCACATGCTAGAGAATGTCAAACACATCGAAGCTTATTTGCGTGAACAACTAGCGATAATCCTATCACTAACTTGTGTGCGCGGCCGCGGCCTGCTGCTCGGACTAGAGTTTACTGACCCCATCGCTGCCAAAGTAAATAAAGCATTGCTTGAGCGCCACATCATCACCGGCACATCGAGCGACCCGCACGTGCTGCGTCTGCTGCCGCCACTCTGTCTGAAGCATGAGGAAGTCGATCTGTTCATTGACACGCTCAAGGAAGTGACAAGTGACAAGTGACAAGCAAGAACAAATTCCCATTTGTCACTTGCCACTGTTCACTTGTCACTGCATCTGAGATGAAACATTTTCTAACGACATCGGATTGGAAGCGCGCGGAGCTTGAAGCGTTAATCGTTTCGGCGCAGGCGTTCAAGCGGGATGAGGATAAATCGAAGCCGCTCGCGGGGCGCTCGGTTGGGCTAATCTTTTTCAATCCGAGTTTGCGGACACGGGCGTCGATGCAGGTGGGTGTTTATGAGCTTGGGGGGAATACGGTGGTGCTGGAACCAGGTGGGACGAGTTGGACGCTGGAGCACCGCGATGGTGTAGTGATGGATGGGGATAAAACCGAGCACGTCGCGGAATTCGTGCGTGTGCTTGGCCGCTATTGTGCGGGGCTTGGCGTGCGGACGTTTGCGCAGTTAAAGGATTGGGAGGATGAGCGGCGCGATCCGGTGCTTGAAGCTTTTGCGCGTTACGCTGAAGTGCCTGTGATCAATCTCGAATCGGCGATGCACCATCCATGTCAAGCAATGGCCGATATGATGACGGTGCGCGAAAAACTCGGGCCGGGCCGCAAGCGCGTTCTGCTCACATGGGCATGGCATCCGAAGCCGCTGCCGATGGCTGTTCCGAATAGCTTCGCGCTCGCGGCGGCGCAGATGGGACATGATCTCGTAATCGCGCATCCGCCCCTGTATGACTTGGATGATGAGTTGATGCGAGATATAGAAACACAGACGCGCGAGGCGGGCGCGAGCCTCAGCGTTACGCATGACGCGGACGAGGCCTTCGATGGTGCGGAAGTGGTGTATGCGAAGAGTTGGGGAAGCAAGAGTTTTTACGGCGCGCCTGAGAAAGACACCGAGACGCGCGCCTCTTTTCGCGGCAAATGGATTGTCGATGCACAGAAGATGCGGCGCACGAAGCAAGCGATCTTTATGCATTGTTTGCCGGTGCGTCGCAACGTGATTGTCACTGATGAGGTGATTGATTCCCCTCAGTCGGTCGTTATTGACGAAGCAGAGAATCGTCTGCACGTGCAGAAGGCGATCATGCAACGGCTGATGCAAGATGCAAAGGGAGGTGGCGGAACATGATCCAGATGCGACTCGATCTTCTGCGCGAAGCTCTGCCGTACATCCAGCGCTTCAAGGGCAAGACATTCGTCGTCAAGCTCTCCGGCAAGGTAACGGAAGAACCGGAAAACCTTTTGTCGCTCGCCGAAGAACTAGCGCTTATTCATCAAGTCGGCATACGCGTCTGCGTCGTTCATGGCGGCGGCAAACAGCTCTCCGAACTCGCCTCGAAGATGGGCGT
>JACCTF010000117.1 GCA_013812565.1 Pyrinomonadaceae bacterium
GCCGGACGCCGAGTTTGAGCGGCGGGAAGAGATCAAGGAAGCGCAACGGGCGCTCGACGGCGTGTGCGAACCGGCGCGCAGTTGCTTGTTGCTTCAGCAGCAAGGATTGTCTTACCGCGAGATTGCGAGCGCTCTGGAGATTAACGAAGCGAGCGTCGGAAGTCTTTTAGCGCGCGGACGAAAAGAGTTTGTGCGGAAGTTTGGCAAAGTTCGGAGATGAAAATGCAAGAGTGCCTTAGAGAAGAAGTGGTGCAGCGCTACCTGGATGGCGAACTCGCCACGGAGCAGATACAAGCAGCGGCGGCGCACATCAGGGCATGTGCCCTCTGCGCCGAAGCGGTGCGCGAAGCTCAGGGCGAGATGGAACTGCTGACGGCTGCTTTCGCGATGCACGCCGATGTGCCGACTGAGCGCCTACGCGAGCGGCTTGACTGGGCCATTGCTGAACTTGCCTCTCCAATGAAGCCGCCGAAACAATCTTCGGCTGACCTCGATCACCTCACGCCCGCTTGGTTCCCATCCTTCACAGGCTCGAATTTCAACCCCCTCCATGCTTACGCGTTGGCGCTTATCGCACTTGGGGTAACCATCGGCCTGAGCGTGTATCTCAACTCGCGGAACAGCACGGGCAGCACACGCGAGGTTGTCGCCAAAACCGAAAATAATAATCACGTGAAACCTCGATCCGATGTAAACGACACGCCTGTTGTCAACGGACCCGCATCAACTGATGTTCGTGAAATTGTGAAGCAAAACAACCGTCGGGACGGGCCGGTGCGTCGTGGGCGGCAGAGGCGGGGAGTTGAGCTTAAAGCCGATCAAGTTTTGGCTCAGCCTCGTGTCGTTGAAGACAAGCAAAAAGGTGGGCAAGAGCAAGTCGCTACTAAAAATGAAGATAAAAGTGAAGAGGTCAAAGCGAGATTGATGCTGGCTCTTCACATCGCCAGCGCCAAACTCAACTTCGCGCAAAAGGAAGTTCAGCGGACGCTCCAGCGCAACCGCCATGAACCCGCCTCCTGACAAACCGCGAAGGATAACTTGTAGCTGAAGGAAGTTTATGAAACCAAATATCTTGAGTGCACCGAGACTGATTTGTCTCTCCCTGTTTGTGTTCGTTACGTTCGCTGTTGGTGCCGGCACCGCGCGCGCGCAGGAATACAAACTGCAAATCAACCTTGATCATCTTGCGCCCAAAGCCGCGAAGGTCATTGATGTCAACATCGACGGCGCGCTGCTACAACTGGCCCGCAGTTTCCTCTCCGATAAAAAGCCGAACGAGGCGAGAGCCAAAGAGGTGATCGCCGGGTTGAAGGGGATTTATGTCAAGAGCTTCGAGTTTGACAAAGAAGGCGGCTACTCGCTGGGAGACGTTGAGGCCATCCGCACTCAACTCCGCACTCCACTGTGGTCGAGAATCGTCGGCATCGTAAGCAAGAACGAAGGAGATAACGTCGAGGTCTACACCAGAATTGAAGGCACGCAGATCATCGGTTTAGCCGTCGTCAGCGCCGAGCCGAAAGAGTTGACGGTAGTGAATATCGTCGGGCCGATTGACATCAGCAAGCTTCGCGACTTAGAAGGCAACTTCGGCATCCCCGGTCTTGACATCAAGATCGGCAACGGCATTCGTATCGGCAGCGACAAAAAAACTGCGGAAGAAAATAGACCCGCCGCGAGCACAGAGGTGCAAAAGCCATGAGCGCGCATCACGGTCGCCCCAGACAAATCTTGCTGCTTGTCATCTGCTTGACGCTCTTGGCACCAATAACCGTTTCAGCCAAGGACAGTGAGTTCGATGCGGTTGTTAAACAACTCAAGACGCAGTATCGCGCCAAACGCAAAAGTATTCCTTTTCTCGGCCTTGCCAATTTCGCCGTGAAGATCGTGCGTCCGGCAGGAGTCAAAAGCTTCAAGCTGGCGATCTTCGAGGATCAAGACTTCTCTGACAAACCGGGTGTCACCCAGTTGAGTACAGTAGTTCGAGGAGCGCTCACTCCCGCGTGGCATCCATTAGTGCGCGTTTATTCGCCGCGAGATGGCGAGCAGACATACGTCTATCTGCGCGAAGCCGGGAAGAACGTCAAATTGCTGATCGTTAACGTTGAGCCACGCGAAGCCGTCGTGGTGCAGGTCAAAGTCAATTTGCAAACTTTAATTAAGTGGATGCAAAAGCCGGAGCGAATCGGAAAGCAAGTCATGTCTCAATCCGATGGAACTGCACAAAACTGATGGTCGTAATAATCGAAACAAGCTTAGTAAAAGTTTAGTGTTCAACCTACAGGCTGTCTTTCTGAGCACACGGACATACGCCAAGCGTAAACCCTAAAAATCAAGTTGAACACTGTTACGTAACTGCGGCTCTCCCTATCTTCAAATTTGTACATGGAAATTTTGTATTGAGGAACAAAGATGAAAAAGCGCCCGGCACTTTCGCTGATATGCGGCTTCCTTTTCTTCTACTGTGTCACAGCCGCACTTGTGCAAGCGCAAGATGGTAGTGAAGACACGGTCCGAGTATCTACGCGCGTCGTCTTTGTCGATACGCTTGTCAAAGATAAGAAGACGAAGCAGCCGGTCAGAGGTCTCGCGCGCGACGAGTTCCAAGTGTTTGACAACAATCGGCCGCGCACGCTCTCCTATTTCAGCCGCGAGGATGATAAGCGCGGGCGACCGCTGGCACTCGTGCTTGCCTTTTGCCCGGACCGTGATGGTGCAGGAAAACCCTTGCGACGCAAGGAAGTTCTGCAATCGTTAAATACAACGCTGGCGAAACTGTCGTCGGCAGATGAAGTGGCGGTGATGGTGACTTGGGGAATCGGTCCTAGTCACATGCTCACGAATCTTACCACTGATCGTGCGAAAGTGTCGGCGGCATTGGCTTCCATACCGGCGTGGATAATGCCTGATCCTGAACTGCTCAAGACCGCTGACACTGCGCCGAGCAATCTCGGCAAAGCTCTCCAATCGAGTGCGCTTACCGCCGCACGCGAGCGCCCGAACTCGCAGGTCGCGATTGTGCTTGTAACAGATGCGATCTTTCCACTGTTCAATAACGAGCGTGACGAAATCACCGCGAGGTTGATTGAGACTAACGTCTCTTTCAATGTACTGACGACCGGCATGGACCAGTTTTTCATCTGGATGTACCCGGTGGCGAAGCCTCTGGGCAAACTCATGGGAATGGATTTCTATGGCAACCCCAGGTATTTAGCTCAACAGACGGGCGGCGAGGAAGTGCGCGTGCGCAGATCGGAAGATTATGCCGGCGGGCTTGCACAGATTATCGGCAATCTGACGACGCGTTACAGCCTCGGCTTCACGCTCGATGAAGGTGAGCGCGACGACGGGCAGATGCACCAATTGGAGGTAAAAGTCAAAGCTCGTGACAAGCATGGTAAGGAACGAAAGGTAGTTGTGAGTGCGCGGCGCGGGTACTACTTACCAAAAGCGGAAGATGCGCAAGTCATAAAATAAATACCGAGCTACCGTTAACGCTCTTTCATCAATAATGATGTGCGCATGACGTGCTCCAAATCAACAACACAGACATAAGCTAAAGATAAGCGGAACAATCTTCGATAAGGGCACGAAGGTTTAACGAACCTGCGAGGAACATCTTTGTGCCGCCAGCTTCGATAATCCGCTATAGCATTCATCGTATCGAGTTGAATGTGAAATATAAGCTGCTTCTTTCTTTAGCGCTGTTGGGTAATTGCATTGCCCAAGCGCAAACTGCGCCCGCTCCAGTCGCTTCACCGAAAGCGGCGCAAAAAGCTGCCGCGTTAAAATCTGCGATAAATCTTCCGCCGGAGAAGCGTGAAGCCGTGCGCATCACGCGCTTCGAGACGCCGCCGGTTATCGACGGACAACTTGACGACGAGGCATGGAAGGGGGCGGCTGTCTTCAAGGATTTCCAACAAATACAACCCGGCGACAACATCCCGCCGTCGCGAAACACTGAAGCCATGCTTGGCTATGACGCAAAGTTTCTCTACATCGCATTTCGCGCGGTGGACGAACCGGGCAAAGTGCGCGCGACGATCTCCCGGCGCGATGCCGTCTTTGAGGATGACAATGTCGGGATGTTCCTGGACACCTTTAATGACCAGCGCCGCGCATACGAATTCTTCTTCAATCCACTGGGCGTACAAGCCGATGCCATCTTTACAGAGAGCGGTGGCGAAGACTTCAGCGTTGATATTGTAATGGAGTCGAAGGGTGTGATGACCGAAACCGGATACACCGTCGAGGTTGCTGTGCCCTTCAAATCGCTGCGTTACGAGGCGGGCAGAGACAAACTGTGGGGCATACATCTTTTCCGCCGCATCAAGCGCTTCAATAATGAACTGAGTTCCTGGATGCCGATCTCGCGCGACAACTCAAGCGCGCTTAACCAAGCTGGGCGCATCACGGGACTCGAAGGTATTTCGACGGAAAGAACAATAGAGGTTATTCCGAGCTTAACGCTCTCGGAAACCGGCAAGCGCGTGCGCGCACTGCCGCCACGCGTATCGCCGAATGATCCGGTCGCGCTCGCTGATCCCGGACGCTTCAGCAACTCACCCATTGCGTTTGACCCCGGCGTGTCAGCGAAGTTCAGTATCACGCCGACCGTCACACTCGATCTGACTTTGAATCCTGACTTCGCGCAGGTCGAAGCCGATCAAACCGTCGTCACCGCTAATCAACGTTTCCCGATCTTCTTTCCCGAAAAGCGCCCGTTCTTTCTCGAAGGCATTGACATCTTTCAAACACCAATCACGGCTTTAAACACGCGCGCCATCGTCGATCCTGATTATGCCGCGAAGCTCACGGGCAAGCTTGGCCGTAACACGTTCGGATTGCTCTTGGCGAGCGACAACGCCCCCGGAAACTACAGCGAGGAAGAGCGAGCGGACCCCGATCTTCGTCCCGATATAGAGAAGTTTCTCGACAAGAACGCTCTCATCGGCGTGCTGCGCTTAAAGCGCGATGTCGGTCGTGAATCCAACATCGGCTTGATTGCGACGACGTACAATTTTATCGAACGCCATAACAGCCTCGGTGGCTTCGATGGGCGCTTTCGTCTTAACCCAAAAACGGTTCTCACCTTTCAAGCGCTGGGAACCACTTCGCGCCGCTCCTTCTTCGATCCTGAACGTGACGAAGACATCTACCGCACCGGCAACGCTTTCGCTTACTCATATAACTTGGACTACACGAGCCGCCGCTTCGGTTTCTTCCTCGGCGGCGAAGGACGCACGCGCGACTACCGCGCCGACGTGGGATTTACGCAGCGCACCAACACAAATTCGCAGCAGCTTTTCCTCCGATTCAGCAATGAGCCGAGGCCGAAAGAGAAGCTCGTCTTCTGGCGCGTGATCAGTGTCAATAACATCGACTTTGATTGGCAAGGACGGATGCAAGAAGCCAGGCAAGGAGGGCGGGTGATACTGGGTCTGCAACGCGAAACCTACGTTGGCGCAGGTTACAACCTCAAACGAGAGCGGTTGTTTGAGGAAGAGTTTGGCGCAAAGCGCACCCCGACGCGCCCGAACCAGGGAGCATTCTTCGGCGACTCGGAACGTTCAACACTGGGGAAAGGCGTGTTCGGATTCGTCGAAACAACGCCGAGCAAAAAGTATTCAGCCGACGTGTCCGTGGGCTACAACTGGAATGCGTTCGACTTCGACTTTGGTGGCGGACGTCGCTTCCCACGCGTCAGCCCGGCAGGATTGCTCGACCCTGATGCGCCACTTGATCCCGGCCCCGGAAACACTATGGAGGTCAGTGCGAGATTCAAACACCAGCCGACCGCCGCGTTGCGTACCTCGCTCGACTACACCAAAACTCGATTGGTGCGCACTGACACCGGCCGAGTCGCTTTTGATGACAACATCTTCTCTCTGCGTTCGACTTATCAATTCACGCGCTTCACATTTGTACGTGCGCGTGTTGACTACTCCACGCTCGCATCTAACGCACGCGGGCAGTTCCTGTTCGGCTGGACGCCGAATCCCGGCACATCCTTTTATGTTGGCTACAACGATGACTTAAACCGCAACGGCTTCAATCCATTTACTGATCAACTTGAGCCGGGCTTCCGGCGCAACGGGCGAACGTTCTTTATCAAAATGTCATACCTATTTCGCCGCAGCTTCTAGTCAAGACAAACGTCTGTCAGCGGAGTCGCTGGTGGCGAGTGAGCTAATCGTTGATAACACGTCTCCGTTGCTGGCATTTAGTGCGTGCGGGCAGATCGAATTTGCAAACTCTACTTCCTTTATCACCTCATTAAAATCGTTTCGCTTGTTCCGCTACAGATTTTGAGCGAAGATGGCTGGCAGCATGTCAGACTTCACCGCCCATGCCCGATTCGTTTGCTCATCATGAAGAACTTCGTACTGCTGATCGTCTTTATCTTACTGCATTTAATTTTAGCCGAAGCACAAACCACCGTTCCTGAAGTTGCGAACTCGCCGACTGACTCTACCGCCGAAAGCGATGCTTCACCCCAGCCTTCGCCGGTTGAAAGTGAAGCTGCGGGGGCATCGGCGAGCGGCGCATTGCCGTTTAAGAAAAGAGACCCGGTGCGCGTCGTGCGCTTCGCTGAGCCGCCCGTGATTGACGGTCAGCTTGGTGACGCCGTGTGGGAGCGTGCGGCTGTCCTCAAGGATTTCTACCAAATCTCTCCCGGCGATAACATCGCGCCATCGAGGGACACGAGAGTCTATCTCGGTTACGACGCGAAGAATCTCTACATCGCCTTTGAAGCTTTTGACGAACCCGAGGAAGTGCGTGCCACACTCGCCCGCCGCGATGCGATCTTTGACGACGACAACGTGCGCATCTACCTCGACACGTTTGGCGATCAGCGGCAAGCCTATTTACTGATCTTCAATCCATACGGCGTGCAAGCTGATGGCATTTACATGGACGGACGCGGTGAAGATTTGAGCGTTGACATCGTGATGGATTCAAAGGGGACGATTACAGAAGATGGCTACATTGTCGAAGTCGCGGTGCCGTTCAAGTCACTGCGCTATGAAGCAGGTAAGGGAAAGTTCTGGGGAGTTCATGCGTCGCGGCGCATCAAACGTTTCAACAACGAAGCTGATGCGTGGATGCCGATCTCGCGCAACATCGCCGGTATCCTCACGCAAGCCGGACGCATCTACGGGCTTGAAGGTATTTCAACCGACCGCAGTTATGAAATCATTCCCACCCTGACGCTTTCGCAGACCGGCAAGCGAGCGCGCTCTCTGCCCCCGAGCGTGTCGCCGAACGATCCGGTCGCGCTCGCTGATCCCGGCCGCTTCGTCAATCCGCCCATTGCGTTTGATCCCGGCCTCACCGCAAAGTTCAGCATCACGCCGACCATCACGCTCGACTTTGCTTTGAACCCCGACTTCGCGCAGGTCGAAGCCGATCAAACAGTGATTACAGCCAATCAACGCTTCCCAATCTTCTTTCCCGAAAAGCGCCCATTCTTTCTCGAAGGCATAGAGGTTTTTCGCACGCCAATCCAAGCCGTTAACACGCGCGCCATCGTCGATCCAGACTATGCCGTGAAGCTGACGGGCAAACGCGGGCGTAATACGTTCGGCTTGCTCGTTGCTTCCGATAATGCTCCTGGCAACTATGGCGAGGAAGATAGGACTAACCCCGGATTGCAAAAGTTTATCGATAAGAACGCCCTCATCGGCGTGCTGCGCTTGAAGCGTGACATCGGGAATACTGACTCTAATAT
>JACCTF010000136.1 GCA_013812565.1 Pyrinomonadaceae bacterium
GATCCGCGCACGCTCTTGGGACGCGGTAAGCTGGAGGAACTGCTGGTGCGTGCGCTGCGACTTGGCGCTGACCTGATTGTCTTTGATCGCGAGTTGCAGCCGGCACAGGTTCGTTCAATCTCTGAAGCAACTGATCTGAAGGTTATTGACCGCGCCCAGCTTATCCTCGACATTTTTGCGCAGCGGGCGGAGACGCGCGAGGGTAAACTTCAGGTCGAGCTCGCGCAGTTGAAGTATCTTTTACCCCGCCTCGTTATTGGGCATGACTCGGCGTTCTCCCGACTCGCAGGCGGCATCGGCGGGCGCGGCCCCGGCGAAACTAAACTCGAAACAGACCGCCGTCGTGTGCGCGACCGCATCAACCGTTTAGAACGTGAGATTGAAAATCTGCGGCAGCGGCGGCAGGAACGTCGCAAGCGTAGAACGCGCGGCGAGCTTCCCATCATCTCAATCGTTGGCTACACAAACGCTGGTAAATCCACGCTGCTCAATACGCTGACGAACAGCACCGTGCAAGCCGAGCAACGTATGTTCGCAACGCTCGATCCGACATCGCGGCGTCTGCGTCTGCCGCACGAACAGGAAGTGATCGTTAATGACACGGTCGGCTTCATACGCGATCTTCCGCCAGACTTACTGGCTGCTTTTCGAGCGACGTTGGAGGAGATTAGCGACAGCAATCTGCTGATCCATCTGGTTGACGCGGCTAACGAGCGTTGGTTGCAGCAACTCGAATCAGTTGAAAGGATCCTCGGCGAACTCGGTTTTGCGGACATCCCGCGCCTTGTGGTCTTCAACAAGATTGACCTTATTGACCAAGACGCCGCCGAAGCGATTTTGCGTCACGCGGCGGCCGGCGGGGCGCGCGAAGGCATCGCCGTTTCTGCGACCAAAGCCTCGACGTTGCAATCACTGCTCGGGCGAGCCGGTCAGATACTCGCACGCAATTTGATGGAACGGCAGACGATAGTCGAGTCCATCGACGGCGAGCACCCGGCAGCGGTTACCTTATCATCGAAATGAGACGTCGCCCACGTTTCAAAAGATCCCTTGCTAAGGCACGCAATATTGTGCTGCGCGTTGCCGCACGTCCCTTCAACATGGTTTCTTCAACCACCGGCTTTCTACTCGGTTTTGCTTTACTCACCTTTATTACCACGCTGCTGCTCGCGGTAAATCATTCAGGCGTTCCCGCTGAAGCTTACGCGGCGGGCGACGTGGTGCGCGGCACCATCATTTCGCCCGCTGACGTAACCAACGTAGACGCGCATGAGACAGAACGCCGCCGCGCCGCGGTCATGGATGCGACGCGTCCTGTGTGGATCTTTGATCCGACGAATGCTGAAAATATGCGGCAGAGTTTTCGCTCGGCATGGAGAAACTTGCAGCGGCAAACTGGGGCGCGTCGAAGTGGCGAGATGCGTGGCGCAACCTGGTCTGGACCAGGTGATGCAGCGGCTATGACACGTGCGCTTTCCGCGCATCGCTTCGATACGAGCGTGCTTGAACTGTTGGAGCGGATGCTTCGCGAAGCAAACGAAGGCTTCGTCTACAGGGATGCGGAGTCCGCTTACCTCAAGCCTGAGATTCGACTGGTTGAAGCCAGAAGTGGCACCCAGTCGGTAATCATCCCCGCACAAAGCCGCTTGACGGCGCTCTCGGATGCTCAGCAGAGTTTGCAAATAAGCATCGGCAAATTCTCTAATTGGACAACCGAGGAGCGAAAGGCTTTGGCTTCGGCGGTATTACCAATGGTTGTACCGACGATCAGCTTTAATTTGGCAGCTACTGAGGCGGCGCGCCAGGCGGCTGCCGACGTTATTCCTTCGGCATTCGTTTCGGTCAGGCGCAATCAGATCATCGCTCGCGAAGGAGATACCGTTACGGAGCCGATGCTTGCACAGTTTGCGGCGCTACGCGAGTATGGTTACACCAAACGTCGGCCACATCATCTGATCGGCCTTTTCTGTATTGTCGGCGCTCTCTACTGGACGGCGTGGAGGATTACTGAGCGCCGCAGCGCGGCAATCAATCTGCTGCTTTCGAAGAAGAAAGCTTTTGCGCTCGTCGGCTCGGCGGTGATCGTTGAGACCGTCTTGATGCGCCTCGGCTTCACCGTCGCCGATAGCCTTGCCGCGCAATCGTTGCTCCCCCCCCTGAATGACCCGGTGGCGTGGAGCTTCGCGATTCCGTTCGCGGCAGCAGCGCTCCTCGTAGCCATCCTCCTCGATACACATCTCGCGTTGATCACCGGACTCATCACCGCTCTCTTCGCCGGATTACTTGCGCCGAACGGCATGTTGATGGCCTTCTACGCGATCATCTCTTCATCGGCAGCAATCTACGGCATCGGTCGTTACCGCGAAAGACAATCCGTGACACTCGCAGGATTGTTCGTCGGTGCGGTCAACGCCGCAACGGCGCTGGCCGTGATTCTGTGCGCGCAACAACCCTTGACGCTTAACGCGGCGTTGTTTGTGATGGCATGCGGTATGGCCGGGGGGCTCCTCACAACGATCTTTACGGCCGGCGGACTGCCGATCAATGAATCAGTATTCGATATTCTTACGGACGTGAAATTGCTGGAGTTATCGAACGCGGATCTACCCGTGCTCGGGCAGCTTGCCCTGCGCGCTCCCGGCACAAACCAACACTCGCACGCGGTGGGCCAGTTAGCGGAGGACGCTTGTCGCGCCATCGGATGCAATGCGCTACTGGCTCGCATCGGCGCTCTTTACCACGACATCGGCAAGCTCGGCGCGCCGCATATGTTTGTCGAGAATCAAACACAGGAAAATCCGCATGAGAGGTTACATCCCACGGAGAGCGCACATATTATTACGAGCCATGTTACGTATGGATTGAAGTTGGCACGCGAGATTCACTTGCCGAAACAGATTTCCGATTTTATCCCACAACACCACGGCACCCGCACGCTCCACTTCTTCTTGCGTAAGGCACAAGCTGAAGCTGCTCATGGGGAAACAATCGACGAAGCTGATTTCCGCTATCCGGGACCGAAGCCGCAGTTTAAGGAAGCGGCAGTCATGTTGCTAGCCGATTCGTGCGAAGCCGCTGCACGGTCGCTAGCCCGCCCGGACCCGGAGAATATCCGCCTCATTGTTAATAAGATTTTTGATGCCGTGATGAGCGACGATCAACTGGATGAATGCGATCTTTCGCTACGCGAACTAACGGTTGTCCGCCAGTCGATCATCGCCTCACTGACAGCTATCTACCACACACGTGTAGACTACCCCGGTTACAATCCACCCTCGCTCGACGGCACCCCGATGCCGCCTGAACAGAATGGCAAAGAGCGTCGTAGCATTATCCGAACCGGCTACAACAAACCGTCGGAAGTTCCAATCAGCAAGGGTGGTGAGGTGGAAGACGAAGCAGTCGCAGGCAAAGTAAAACAGAGCGGCCGGTAACAGAGTCGGTAACAGGCGACAAGCGGAAATACTACCGGGCTAGAGCAGAGGCTGGTGAAGTGGGAATGCAGCAAAGTGTTTGTGCAGTTTGTTGTAGGTAGTCGGCAAATCTTCTGGAAGGACGCGTGTTTCGCCGGTTGTCGTCATAAAATTGGCATCGCCCGTCCAGCGCGGCAGGACATGAAGATGAATATGATCGGCGACTCCTGCGCCAGCCGAACGTCCCAAGTTCATTCCTAAGTTGAATCCATGCGGATTGTATGTTTCACGCAAGATGGTCTGGCATCCTTTAGCAAGGTCCATCATCTCGTCCGTGCTTTCCTTTGACGCCTGATCAAGATCAGCAGTATGTACAAAGGGAACGATCAGCAGGTGGCCGCTCGTGTAGGGATAAAGGTTGAGAACTACAAAGTTGTGGTGCGCACGAAAGAGAACAAAGTTATGCTCATCCGAGTCGGAATCACGCAGCGAGCAGAAGACACAAGGGTTAGATTCAGTGCTCGTCTTCCCGCCGCCGGCTTCACTTATGTACTGGTAACGCCAGGGAGTCCACAACCTGTCCACAAGCTGTTCCTTAGGTAAAGCGTTTGAGGTTGGCTATAAACTAGGCGGTGCTTGGTTGCCGCCGGTGTCACTGCTATCTTGACTAGGAGTTACCGCAGGCCGAGGCGTTGTCGTGGCGCCATCCACCGCTTCGTTGATCAGCTCTTTCAGTTCCTTCCCTGGTTTGAAGTAGGGAACGCGCTTAGCTGGAATATCAACCGGGGCTCCTGTCTTTGGATTACGCCCACGCCGTGCGCCGCGTGCACGGACGCGAAAGCTTCCGAAGCCACGCAGTTCTATCTTCTCGCCTTGGTTCAAAGTTTCAATAACACTCTCAAAAACAATCTCAACGAGGCGCTCTGCATCTTTCTTGGTCAACTCAGCAGCCCGCGCAACCTCCTCCACCAACTCTGCTTTGGTCATATGCTTACCTTTCGCTGTGGAACAAAGGCATTACTGCCTTGAAGACCCGCTCGGGGTCAAAACGTCGCAAAACTGCAACGAATGTAAAGAAGATAAGAAAGTTCAGCAAGGGAATTTGACAGATGCTCGCCGCGGTACAGGGACTTAAACTGCCTTGCCATCTGCGTACTCACCAAGGGCAAAACAAAGCCCCGCGCTTCATCAATTGGAAAGGATTTATGCGAGGCTCGATCTAAAACGACATTTGATCAACGTTCGCGATCTTCGCTGGTAGGGCTGCCAAAATCTGCAAGCTCGCCGAGCGATGCCATGCCAGCTCCCGCCTCGGATGAGTAACTCCGCGTATCCGCAACCGGTTCGTCATGAGTGGCGGCGCGAGCTGAAAGACCGATCTTTTTAGTATCCGACTCTATCCGCAGGATTTTGAAGTCCATCTCCTGCCCGATCTGAACAACGTCTTCAGGCTTCTCGACGCGATCTTCAGATAACTCTGAGATGTGACACAAACCTTCCAGACCATCACCAAGTTCGACGAAAGCGCCGAAGTTCGCAAAACGCGTGATGTGCCCGTGCACAACATCACCCGGCTTGTGTTCTTCGACGAAACGATCCCATGCGCTTGGCTCCGTATCTTTGATGGAAAGGGAAAGACGCCGGTTATCGGTATCGACGTTCGTGACAACGGCTTCAATCTCTTGGCCCTTCTTCAGCACTTCGCCCGGATGTTTGATCCGCTTTGACCAAGAGATGTCCGACACATGCACAAGGCCGTCAACGCCGTCTTCGATCTCGATGAACGCCCCAAAATCCGTCAAGTTGCGAACACGGCCCTGCACGCGTGTGCCGACTTGGTAACGAGCGCTGAGCGTCTCCCAGGGATTTGGCTGCGTCTGCTTCATCCCTAAGCTGATGCGCCGCGCTTTCGGATCGACACCTAAAACTTCAACTTCAACATCATCGTCGACGTTGACTATCTTGCTCGGGTGCTTCATACGTTTCGACCAGCTCATCTCAGAAACATGAACCAGTCCTTCAACGCCGGGTTCGAGTTCGATGAACGCGCCGTAGTCGGTCACGCTGGCGACCTTGCCCGTGACACGCTCACTTACTTTGTAGCGTTCTTCAACGCTTTCCCACGGATCGGGTTGCAATTGCTTGTAGCCGAGCGAAACGCGCTCGCGTTCACGGTCAAACTTTAAAACTTTGACCTGCACGGTTTCACCAACTTTGAATATTTCCGCTGGATTCTGTAGCCGCCCCCACGACATGTCGGTTACGTGGAGCAAGCCGTCGATACCGCCGAGATCAACAAAGGCTCCATAATCAGTCAGATTTTTGATCTGTCCATCGACGATAATGCCTTCTTCAAGCTGGTCTAGCGTTTTGCTCTTGCGACTATCATTCTGCTCTTCGAGTAAAGCTTTGCGGGACAGTACGACGTTGGCACGCTTGCGGTTAAGTTTAATGACGCGGGCTTCGATCTCTTGATTACGCAGGCTCTCGAGGTTACGCACCGGGCGCGTATCAACCTGCGAACCAGGTAGAAAAGCGGCAACGCCATCGACATCAACGCGGAGTCCCCCCTTAACGCGCTCGATGATGCGCCCGCGAACCGGCGTGTTATCACGGTAAGCTTTTTCCAGCTCATCCCATGCTCTGATTCGTACTGCATCGGCGCGCGAAAGCAGCGGGAAGCCGTCGGGCATTTCCATACTCTTGATGACTACTTCGACCTCGTCACCAGGCTTCACTGCGAGAGTGCCATCCTCCATGAACTCTTCCTGGTTGACGATGCCTTCTGACTTGAAGCCGAAGTCAATCACAACCCCGCGTTCGGAGATACCTATCACCGTGCCACGCACAACTTCGCCTTCTTGATAAGCAGCTTGCTCCTGCTCGAACTGATCAAGCATCGCACCGAAATCCATATCGCTGCCGGTGCGATTTTCATCATCATCATCCGTCTCTGCTTCTGCAGCGTTCATTGCAGCGGGGGAGGAGGGGGTGGAGGCTTTCGCTGCACCTGTTGCAGCAAAAGGTTGCTCATTAGCGGCCAACGTTTGACCATTGTCTGTCAGCGTTTGAGTGTTGATGACATTGTCATCAGTTGGCTTGGTTTCTTCAGAGGACATGCGGACTCCTGTGGGACTTCTCTTGGATCTACAATTCGACTACTGTACTGCACACCCTATCAAAGACGGTTCAACACGCACGAAGGGCAAGCATGCTGCTGTACACAGCAGCTTAGGCTTGCTTTCAATGCTTTGATTGTGACTGGTCGGATGCGAAAGATCGCGGGGCGAGGATTGCAAATTGTTTTGAGTTGGAAAGGAAGCTACAAAGGTTTCGATTTCCGCCATGCCCGTGGATCATCCACATGATCCGACTTATCACCGGCCGCTTGACCGGGTGGAAAGGCAATGTACACGTCCCATTATTAGCATGTCAAGGCGAAGCGACGCGAGCGTTAGCCAAAGAGACCAACGCCCGCGTCGCTCATCTGCAGTTTTTTCGTAACGTGAAGGTTTCGCGCTGGTACTTCTTACTTATCCGTGCCAGAAGGTGAAGGGGGTGCTTGATCGCCGCCGCGTCTTTGTGCGACATAGACGCCCGCTGAATGTGAACCGATAAACATTCGGCTTGTATCACGCGCGTCAAAAGCAAGTGCCCAAACGCGTCGGCTCGGAAGCTCGGGATCAACTCGCTGCCAAGTCATGCCGGCATCAGTCGAACGAAATACACCACCTGCTTTGATCGCATGATCTAGACCTTTCGCTCCCTCATAGGCGTTGCCAACAAAAACTTCATCGCTGTTCTGCGGGCTGATAAGAACACTGGTGTAACTCCCGACGGGAAGCCCACCACCGCGCCGCGTCCATGTCTCACCTCCATCTTGCGAAACATAAAGCGTCTGTGTTGTGCCGACATAGATACTGGCAGGGCGTTGCGGATCTTGCTTGATGATGTTGATCGGAGCTTTAGTAAAGATGTCTTGTTGAACTTGCTGCCAGGATGCGCCGGCATCACGAGAGACTAGCACCCCAGAAGTAGCTGTGCCGATCCAGGCCGTCTTCGTGTCAGTCGAGCTTACGGAAATGCAGAGCGAACGAGCGTCAACACCTTCTCCGTACGGAAGCTTCTCCCAGCCCTGCAGCAGGTCGTAAGTACGGTACAAGCCACTATTGGTGACCGCGAAAATACCTAAGCGGCCATCACGTTCATCACCTGTGTACGCAAGCGCATTGATCCCTTCACTCAAAAGCAAAGGCCCAGCTTGTCCGTCCGTCAGCATGCTGCCTAAACC
>JACCTF010000149.1 GCA_013812565.1 Pyrinomonadaceae bacterium
TATCCGCGAACAGTCCTCTGTCTCCGCCCGGATCAAAGAATCCGCCGGGGTTGAATACCGTACCGGCTTGACTCCAACCCGTAAACGATGGGATTTGGTCAACGCCGTTTTTGAACAGACCTTTATATGGATAGTTGAGCGCGCTACGCGACACCTTCGACGGGTCTTCAAACACGTTCGGGAATTTAATAATGGTGTGGCCGAAGACGACCTCGTTAGTCAGCGTTGGATTGAGGACATTGGTCAGCGTCGCGCTGTAAGAATCAGACTCGTTCTTACCGATGACACGCGACGGATACGGCACCTGCCCGCCGTTTCTCCACCACAACCCGACCGGGAAGGGCTGCTCTTCCCGCTGGCGGTTGTAGCGAACGAACAGTTTCGTGTTGTCACTGATACTGTAATCAATGCGCGTCAAGAACTGATACGACGGTTGTTTGAACTCAATGACCTGAGCATAGTTGTAGCCATTGCTGCTGCTTGATCTGGGATCAATGTTGGGGAGCGGCAGCAAACTCGTCAGGACCCGCCCGCCCGGATCAAAAGCCGAAGGAAGAATCCTATTGACTCCGGCGCAAAAGGAGGGCAGAGGGATCGGCAGTCCGGTAGTTGCATCAGTTTGTTGCTGACAGGGAGCGCTGCGGGCATCGCCAGCACCGGTATTCAGGGCGCTCAAGTAAGCGGTGTCGGTGAAATCTCCGCTGCGCATTGCCTGGGTCGGCACGACTGAGCGAATCACTCCGGTGTCGAGTTTTTGATAGTAATACTCATACCCGGTGAAGAAGAACAATTTATCGCGGTTTTTATTGAAGTCCGTGCCGGGAATCAGCACCGGGCCGCCGAGATTGCCGCCGGGGAACATGAATCTGTTCTTCGGACGGGGCGCGACCGCTGTACCGTCCGGTCTGGTTCCGAGTTTGTTGGCACCCCATTCATTCGCGTTCAGCTTGGCGTCGCGCATATAGATGTAGCCGGTGCCATGAAACTCGTTACCGCCAGCCTTCGAGACTGAATTAAGCACCACCGGTCCCTTTGAATTCTCCGCACCGAAATTGGATTGCAGAACTTTGAATTCCTGCACCATGTCGGTGTTCGGATTGACCGGGGTGGCGCAGTTGCAACCGGGATCGGAGACGTGCGCGCCGTCAGAAACAATATCCACCTGGTCGGTGCGCCCGCCATTGGCCGAATAGTTGCCAATCGCGCTCTGCTTACCGGCGTCGCCGTTCCCGTTAATGCCCATCACTTCGCCGGTATTAGCAACCTGGTTATTCAAACCAGTGGTCGGCACAAAGCCGGGCAGAATCTTGATCAGTTCCGAAGCGTTGCGACCGACGACGGAGATGTTCTGAATTTGAGCGGCGGATATAAGCGTCGCCTTCTCGCCCGTATCGGTCGGCACTATCTGATCCTGCGAGGCGGTGACCGTCACCTGCTCGCCGACGCCGCCGGGCCTCAGTGCAATGTCTCGCAGCGTGATCTTGTCGCCGACGTTGAAGACAAGGCCAGTCTGTTGATACTTCGCAAACCCTTGGACTTCTACGCCAACCGTGTAGGTCGCAGCCTGCACTGCGGCAAAGGTGAAATAACCTTCATCGTTAGATACTGTCCGGCGGACATCGCCTGACGCTTCGTTTCTCAATTCAACATTGGCGTTCGGGATCACCGCGCCTTTTTCATCCGCGACGATGCCGGTGAGCTGACCGGTGAGCGACTGCGCGTGGCCGATCAACTGACCGCTACAGATGAAGGCAAGCACAACGAACCAAAAAGCGAGCAATCTTCTAGCCTTCAAACTTGCTTGTTGTGTTGTTGAAAACATAAGGGGGACTGCCTCCACAATTCAGATGACTGGGTTGTGCAATTCTGTTTCGTCTGAAAACTTAAGACGAGTAATTGCTCTTTATTTGGGGACGGGGTAGACAAGAGTTAAAGCAGGAAGCTTTAAGTAAGCGCTTACCTTATCACTCCAATCTTGATAGCTGGAACCAGCGCCTCGATCTTTGATCCCCTAAGCAACAAGCCGCAGCGAAGGAGTTTGGAAGTTGCTGCCATGTACCATCGCGGCAAAGAGTTTTATCGAAGCTTTAGTTTTGGCGGGGGGTATCATATTGTAATTTTGATGCCTGTCAACAACTTTTTCCTTGAGGATCAGAACCATAAACTTCTCACAGTAGCGCTGTTAGTCTTATCCAAGCGCCTCATATATACTTTCGACATCACCCCTAAATTTAAGGAGAACTATCGTGCCACGCGCGCATTTGTCATTTGGTTTACGCGTACTGCTCTTGCTGGTAACGGCCGCGACGACAACGTTAATCGGTTGTTCGGCCGTTTCACAACAGCCGCAACGCGCTTCTTCCTCTCAGACTCCTCCGCCACCTGCCGCTGCTCCGCAATCGATAAAGGACACCCTTGACCGCCCGACCAGCGATCCATACACGGGGGAACTATCAATCTTTGAATATGCCGACCGCGACCGGAAGCTGCAGATCGAGCGCGTCATGGATTTGCTCGGCATCAAGGCAGGTACGGCAGTGGCTGACATCGGCGCAGGCTCCGGCTGGTTTACGGCGCGTGCCGCCCGGCGCGTCGGCCCCGGAGGCAGCGTCTATGCCGTCGAGATCAATCCGCAATACGTCAAGCACATCGAAGCGCGCGCGGCAAAAGAGAAGCTATCAAACGTGCGCGCCGTGCTCGGCCGTGAGGATGATCCACAGCTTCCGCCGCAAAGCGTTGATGCGGTCTTAATGCTCAAGACCTATCACGAGATCGAGCAGCCGATCCGCGTACTGACAAACCTTCGGCGGTCGATGCGCGCGGGCGCGCGGCTCGGCATCATTGATCGCAACGGCAAAGGTGATGATCACGGGGTGGACCGCGCGGCGGTGGTGCGCGAAGCTGAACAAGCCGGCTTCGCGCTCGTCGAAGAGCACGACTTTGTTAAGCCGGATGGAATGGATTACTTTCTGGTCTTCCAAGCCGACACAAAAGTGACAAGCTAGTAAGTCCGAGGTCTGAGGTCCGAAGTCAAGACAAGCATGGTTTCGACTTCGGACTTCGAAGATGATGAAGCTTTTGCTTATAACGGTTGCGGCCGTCCGCCACCAACTGCGGTGGGCTGCGCAGCACATCTACTCGCTGCTGTTTTTGTCGCCGCTGGTGCTCGGCGTCACGTACGCTACATTGGCGCGACTCC
>JACCTF010000170.1 GCA_013812565.1 Pyrinomonadaceae bacterium
GTAGGAGCCTTTGATCCGGCGCGTCTTCATCAGGAAGAAGGCGAAGAGCGGCACCACTATTCGTTCCAGGGCTTCTGCCAAGTATCTGTTCCCTGAAAGCTCCCAAATCTTACGGTGCATCGCCAGATCGTTCTCATAGAATTGAGTGAGATTCATGCTCCTCGCGCCCTGTTTCATCGCTTTGACCAGATCGCGTAACTCCTTCATGTCTTCAATCTTGATATTAGGCTTCGCCCACTCGATGGCGAGCGCTTCGAGTTCGACGCGAATGCGAAACGCTTGTTCAATGTCGGCGCGGCTGAGCTTTGTCACATGTGTCGCTCGGTATGGTAAGCGTTGCACAAACCCTTGGTATTCAAGCTCGATCAACGCTTCGCGGACCAGCGGTTGACCGACGTTGAATTGCTGCGCCAGTTTGCTTTCAACTATCGGGTCACCCGGGTTCATCTGACCTCGGATGATCGCCTCGCGCATCGTGGAGAGGATGCGGTCTTTCTTGGAAACCGGCTCGATTCGATCAAATACTTTAAGGCTCATTCTTGATTTGTACCCTTATCGAACTTATCTGTATCGCTCCCCCGACGCGACAGATTAATCATTTCCTCGGTGAAAGGCCATGCCATAATACATTGGCGATCCAACTAAATAAATAATAGTTTATTGACTTTAGATTATAGATATAATCAAAGCCGGCTTCGCGCAGAACGCTATCGTCACACTGCCGACGGCCGCTTTCAGAAGATCTGATTTCTCCCAGTTACTGTCATTGAAGCACTCGAAACTTGCGGCGCTTTTGTAAGAAAGGGAAGGGAATACATGCACCTGCTAAAATTATTGTGGAATCCGAAGTCGCTACCTAGTACCGGCATATTCGTCTTGCTGTTCATGTGTTGTATTGTCGGGGTGCGAGCCGCTGACCCAAAGATACCGGTTGTGCTCTCGACCGATGTCGGCAACGAGATCGATGACCAGTGGACGATCAGCTACCTGCTGCTGCAACCACGGCTCGAAGTCTTAGGCGTGATGTCGGCACATGCCCCGTCAATCAGTGCCCCGGCTGGTCGCACTTCTTATCGCATCCTCGTCGACGTAGTTGAGAATCGGCTCGGCATGATGAGTCACCCGCCGCTCGTCGAGGGCGCAAGTCTGCCGCTGGAGAACGCGCGCACGCCGCGCCCAAGTCCAGCGGTCAATTTCGTCATCGAGAAATCGAAGCCATTCAACAAAAACAACCGACTCACAGTGCTGATGATCGGCGCGGGCACTGATGTCGCTTCAGCGATCCTGACTGACCCAGCCATCGTTGACCGCATACGCGTCATCCAGATGGGCTTCAACAACGAAAAAGGCGGCAACGAGTTCAACATCGCCAATGATGTGCGTGCGGTGCAGGCGATTTTGGATTCCGGCGTCCCGCTCGTGATCGGTCCCGGTGAGGTCTGCCGCGCGAGCCTATCGCTCACTTTGGATCAAGCCAAAGAGATGATCGCGGCACGCGGTGCAATCGGCGCATGGCTGTGGGAGGAGTTTCAGGCGTGGTACTACCGGAATGTGAAGCCGCTCAGAGTGAACGACTTCTCAAAGCCGTGGATCATTTGGGACAACATCACGCTGGCTTACGTGCTTGGCATGACCAAGCAGCACATGCTACCCCGCCCGCGCATGAAGGACGACATGACGTTCGAGGCGGTGCAGGGGACGGACAAGACCGTGACGTGGATTACGGACGTTGATGAAAAGCTGATGTGGGCTGACTACACAAATCTTCTCGACGAGCATCAGCGAACTCACCGAGTCAGCCACGAAGGCTTGCGCCCACGCCTGACTTTCCTGATGCCCTGAGGCGGCGGCGGCGGTGGAGGTGTTGGAGTATCCACTTACGCGCTCGCCTTACTCGACAACGCGCACCGAGTACATATGTCCGCTCTCTCTGTGGGTTATGGGGTTGGCCGGATCGGTGATCACGCAAACGCAAAACTTCTGATGAAAGTTTTGTACAAGACGAAGATTCAGATATGACATTGTGTGTGTGTCAGCTTAACCGGAAAATCCTTCCGCACGCTCGGCGAGACGCCACTTGACACGTGTGTATGCGATGCGGAAGCCCTGCCGCTCGGCGTTCCGTTGCGAGGAACTGCCGGGTAGAGCGCACATCATCGCAATGTCGCATCCCCTTTCGGCGGCGAAGCGCAGGCGGCTGTCGAGCAATGCTGCCTGCGCGCCCCGTTTGCGCCCTTCCGGAACCGTACTCGCTCCTGCCAGCAGCGCTACGCCGTCACAGATGCTCAGCGCGCCGGTAGCGATAGGTTCATCGTCCAGTTCCGCGAGGAAGGAAAGCGCGTCTGCTCTTTTTGCGCCTACCAGAGAAAGTTCGAACATCAGGTCGGCATACTCTGTGAATTCGCTCCACCCTTTTTCAGCCGTTCGTGCCCACATCTCGTGTTCATCATCTCCAACCAGCCGCACCCTAATTCTCTCGTTGCTCTGTGCCGCTCGATCATGCTCGCGACGGATGGGACGGAACATCACGCTCGTAAATTCTACCGGTTCGTAACCGCGTTCATTGAGCAACGGAAGCAACGCGAGGTCGGCAAGCGGGCTGACCTCATGAAACACCTCAGCGCCGCGTTCTCTGAAGAACCGCTCAATTGTGTTCATCTCCTGAGCGCCAATCGTCCCGAACATTCCAAGTCCGAACGTCTGTGTCGCAGGCGACTTAATGCCGTCGTACATCGCGTAAACACCAGCGACTTCAATCCACCGCGCGCCGCTCTCCGGGAAGATAGTGGCTCTGGCTTCGACAAACTCACGGTTGCTCTGCGCCTCGGTTCTCTCAAGCCGACGCGCGAGAGTTAAATCGGAGAAAATGAAAGGTTCCTCGCTTGTAACAATCATAGCTTCACTATCCGACGTTCGTTATTAACGTAGCCGACATGCATACCGCCAGTCCTAATAACATAAATCCGGTAGGGGTCATAATTCCGAAGACGACGGCGCTGACTTCTCCGCCCAAGAAGGTAGACGGCAACGATTTGCCGGAAAATGGGCCATTTGCTCCAGTCTTTATACAGAGGCGGCTTTGAAGGTCAGGCTGTAGTCCGGCGCGGGTGTCTCTCGCTGCAAGTTGAGCGTGTACTTCCCAAAGCGGTTGATGTGTTCGGTCAAATAGGGACTCAGGCGCGCCACCGACTCGGCCTCGACCTCGTAGCCTTCCGCCGCCAACTCATGCAGCACGCGCGTCAGGGAATAGACGTTGTGAAAGATCAGGCAGTTAGCGACCAGGTGATTATACTTGATGAGCTTCCGCTGTTCGTCACGGTCGTTCTCGGCGATCAGTCCGCCCCCGCCAAATGAGACCCACTGGATGTGAGATGGTCAAGTTTTTCCGGACACAAAACTCTCGCAGCTTGATCCTTTCTTTTTGATGTTAAATTCTCGCTCGAACTCTTCCGGACTTTTGTAGCTCAGTGCTGAGTGCCGCCGCACTAGGTTATAATAGCCTTCGATGTAACTGAACGTTTCGCTTCTGGCCTGGCTCACATCTTCGAACACACCGCCTTCGAGTAACTCCGCTTTAAAGCGTGAAAAGAAGCTCTCTGCCTGCGCGTTGTCGTAACAGTTTCCCCGCCGGCTCATTGATTGACGGCACTCATTGCTCTTCAATAACTGGCGGAATCTATCGGCAGCGTATTGCGAGCCGCGATCCGTGTGAACAATCGTGTGCGTCTTGACGGCCCCACCTTTGATGGCTTTCTCAAAAGCTTTGATCACCAGTTCTTCCGTCATCCGCTCCTCGACTGCCCAGCCAACGATCCGTTTGCTGAACTTGTCCTGCCAACTCGTCAGGCGCGCCCTACTTGCCCGACTGCAACGGCAGGTAGGTAATGTCGCCGACGAGCACTTCTCCTAGCCGCTGCGGCACATTTTCTATCTCACGCAACAAGTTCGGACTGGCCGGGTAATGATGGCGTGAATCGGTGGTTTGCGGAACGAAACGACGAGCACAGATGGCGTGCAGGTTCTCCCGTCTCATCACCGCCCTGACTTGAAAGCGTCCGATCGCCAACCCCTGATCCTTTAACTCCGCCGCAAGGCGTCGCGACCCATAGCGCCGCCGGTGCTGATAAAACTCTGCTTTGACCTGCTCGGCAACCGATGCTTTCTCAGGGCTTGAGACATGGCTCTTACCACTCGCATAAGCGCAATAGGCGCTACACGACACCTTCATTACGCGGCACAATATACCAAGCGGATAAGTGGCCTTCTCAGCTTCAATGAATTGGTATCTAACTATCCGCTTCTGCCGAAGATAAGGGCTGCCTGTTTTAAAATGTCGCGCTCCATCTCGACC
>JACCTF010000182.1 GCA_013812565.1 Pyrinomonadaceae bacterium
GGATCACGCGGGTGATCATATGTGTGCGACACCGGCATTGATAGGTGAAGCGCCGCGTGCGGCGCACACCCGCTCGGCTCGTGTCGTACGAATGGGTGCGACATGGATCGTCTACTCCCATGCGGCGCATCAACCGTTGCCACTCCCTGCCATGCACCCGACCGGAAAGACCGAGTTGGTGATGCCAGAGGTGGCAGAGTTCGTGCGGGATCGTGATACCGATAAACGCATCATAGTTCTCCCTGAACAACACCGGGTTGAGGCGGATGTGATGATGACGGGGATCGGCGCGCCCGGCGCTGCGCCCGCGCAGGTTGAAGGCGAGCGTCGGCACACGGATGCCGTGCTGCGCACATAGTTCAGTGATGCGCGTCTGTGCTGCTGCTCGTAGCTGGCAATCGTCGAGAGCAGCAACCGACATTGGTTGTGAATCAGCGAGATCGGCGATAGTCTTCATCTTCATTTCATGCCTCGCGTTTGTTGGGCAGCGAGCAAGCTGTTTGCATGTGGCTGCCTGCTCGCTGCCACGCTGTTCAACGTCCTTGCTTCTCTTGGCAGTGGCCGCAGGTGTAGCCGCGTGGGTAGGTCTCGTTCGGCCCTTCGCAATCACATAGATAGGCGTTGCCGTGGTCGTACTCAGCACCGCTTTATTGCCTCATAACCACGGCTCAACTTCAAAGAACTCATACTCGGATGGATCAACCGGGTCGCTTGTGCCATGTCCGGCAGCAAGCTTCCCTTTGCGCGCTGCGGCTTGCTTCTCGCTTACGGTTGGCTGCTTCTTCACACTCATAATTCGTCGCTCCTGATAGTTTAGTGTTGAGGGTGATGCCGGGTGCAGGGAAGCGCTTGGTTGCCGTCGGCGCTTCCCTGCGCGGATCGTCGCCTTCCCTTTATATCGCTGCCTTTTGTTGCTGCGGCGGCTTCTTCACTGGCGCTTTGGAGTTGACCGTTGCGGCTACCTTCTTCTGCTTGCTGACTGTTGGCTCGGTGCTGCGTGGTGAAGCTGGCCGGAAAACCTGCCCTGTGTTCTGCTTGGAAGCAGCAGCTTCTGTTGCTTCCTCCTTCGCCGCTTCTTTCGTGGTCGCTTGTATCTGCGTCTGTTCGTAAACAACCGGCTTCTTGGCTGTTTCGCCTCTGGTCATCGCTGCCAGGTACGTCTGATGCGCCGCTTGGTATTTCTTCGGTGACAATTCCAAGCGCGCCTGCGCATCAATCAGCGAGTGGTTGACTTCGCGCGCTGTGCCCAACTGCACAACCGGCTTCTGATCTACTTGATGGTTCTTGTACTGATTAACTCCGTAATGGGCGAACGAGCACAGCATCAGAAACTGCGCGAGGCGGTTGGTGTCCAACGACGCTACCTCAGCTTGAACCTTGTCGTCGTTGTAGCGCTGAGATGCCGAGTCTTTATCGCCCCATCCGAATACTTCACAGATTGTCTTCTGATCGTCCGAGGGGATGCGCCTGTAAAACTCTTTAGCTACTTCGTTCAAGTCCGCCCGCTGGAATGGGAACGTGTAAGTCTTAATCGCCTCAGCCATGACGCGCTTGCGCACAATCTCGTCAACCTTGATGTCGAAGATCTCCTGCTTCCGTTTGTTACGATCTTCGGGTGAGACTTCACGCGCTCTGCCGCTCGCCGTCTGGTGTGAGTAGAACTGCCGCACCCTGCCGAGATGATCCTTGCAATCTTTCCGGCGGCAGATCCAGCGCACCTGACCGATCTCCACGCCGTCAACATAGATGGCTTGTTCGGCATACTCGCAACGATCAGCTTTCTTCTCAAGCAGTTGGTACTCGTACCGGCTGAGCGCGTCCTTCTGCTCTTTAGGTGTCTCGTAGAAGGATGAGATGTACGCGGTCGGACGGTCTATGCCTTTGGCATCAAGCTCGGCTTTCTTGATTTGCACAAACCTCTGAATCTTGGCTTGGAAACATCGCGGATTGAGGCACGTGTCGCCGTTTTTTATATCCTCAAACAAACCTTTGTTGTAGCCGGTGCGCTGCGGACACTCGACGCATGTCAGATTGTCCGTGCGTAGGCGAGGGTCATCCATCTTGTATGGCGCTTTATGTAAGTTGAGGTGGACGTTATGCGCTAACCATTCCTGCAAGTATTTGACGTGCCTGGCTGGTTTCTCCTTGTCAGCTACATATGTGTGCGTTTGATCTTTTTGATTCCACACCGGCTTTCGTTCGTAGCAGGCGGCGAGAGCTTGCTTCTGGATGTCCGGCGCAAGGCGGCAGATTTCCAGCGCATGGGCGAGCATGATCAACTCTGTGCGGAAGTCGGCCTTTGCTTCTTCGATGAGGTCAGTGAGCGCGAGCCTGCGCGTGACGTAGCGCTCATCTTTGGCGATGCGCTGCGCGATGTCAGAGATTTCCAACTTCGCCGCTTCCTGCAAGTGCATGAAGCCGGTTGCTTCGTCGAGCGGATGCACGTCTTCGCGCTGAAGGTTCTCGATGATCTGCACCTGTAAAACTTCTTCATCGTTCAGCGTCTCAATGCGCGCTGGTATTTCGTTCATCTCCGCCAGCTTCGCTGCGCGAAAGCGGCGCTCACCGGCGATAATTTGATAAGCCGTTAAGTCATCGTCCGGCGCTCCCGTTTGGCGAACTAAAATGGGTTGTAGCACTCCGTGCTGCCGGATTGATTCGGCCAGACGGGCGATGCCCTCCGCATTAAGGTGCTTGCGCGGGTTGGTCGGTGAAGGGGTAATTTGTGCGAGCGGGATCATGCGGAAGTTAGCCGCGGTGCTGTCTTGTAGCATCTGCATGGTAGACTCCTGTGTGTACGAAAACTCCGTTTGGGGTTGTGGGCTGAGTTTGCACTGCCAGGTGCTCGCTCAGCCCGTTGCTTGTGCGTTCAAGGAGGCTTACTTGTATGGAAAACCACTTGGTAAGTCGTCACTGGTACGTGTAATTGCCTCTTGCCGGTCGAGCACATACAGCTTGAATTCACGACGCAGCCGCTCAAGGCTGGCGTCACGGCGGGCGCGCTCTTGCTCCGTGTCGCGCAGCTTCAACGTCAGTCGCCGGTGGTGCTCATCATCAGCAAGGCGCAAGGTGTGCGCGGCGCGGCGTGCGTCTTCGTTGGTGTACTGCGGTTTACCGTGCTCGTCCTTCGCGCTCTGTATGTCAAGCGTATGGTGCGCTTCGATGATCGCAAGCTGCTCGCGTAGCGCAGCGATGGCGCGCGTGTCATTGGTGATGGCTACGGCTAATTCTTCAATGCGTTCGGGCTGGATGATTGTCTGCATGTCGCTATGCTCCTTAGTAGTGAAGGGAAGCGCCAAAGCTGTGGGCCGACGCTTCCCGGTCATGGTTAAACGGCTGCGGCGTCGATCTCCGGCGCACGTCCGGCCTTGAGGATTTGGTCGGTGGTTCTAAATATCTTCTGCGCGCTCTGCTCTGGAATTACGTCACCCGCCAGCCAGCGCTGCACATAGCCGCGGCAGTAAGCTGCACCCTCTAGCGCGAGAGACTCACAGCACAAGAGCGCCACCGCTTCGGCTTCGACTTCGCGCAAAGAGCGCGGGGTCGTTTCAGTATCAGCAAAGTCACCTTCGGCGGTGTGCCCTAAGAGGACGTGCGCGACTTCATGAAACAGCGTCTTGTGCGGAAGCTGCGCGAGCGGGTTGATAGCCACTCCGCGCTTGCCGGCGAAGCCTTGACAGTTGCCATCGGTAAGATTAAAGGGGATGCGCTCGATGCCAAGTGCGGCAAGCGCCCGCTCCGTGTCAAATTCCGGGATCGCTGGCGCCGGCAGTTCCTCGCCTTCGGTCTGCATGAGCACGAACCATCGTGGCTTGTAGACGAAGGCCGTATAGGTGGCGCTGTCGTCATCGGCCTCAGCAGCGCGGCGCTTGCCTGTGAGCGGCATGCATAAGACAAGCGCTCGCTCGCCGCGACGAACGTTGCGGCCTAGCGCTTGCCAACCGGGGAAGGTCTTGATCGGTCCGGGCTGTATGCCGCGGCGCTGGCATTGGACCAGCGCGAGCAATTGATTACCGA
>JACCTF010000201.1 GCA_013812565.1 Pyrinomonadaceae bacterium
TAGATTAAGAGTCATTTACACGGGCGGCGCGTTCGTTCCCGTTGAGCCGGGGGGAAGTTGAATGTGCCTGAAAACGCGGAGGTGGAAATCACAATCCACGATCCGTACACGTTGCCGCCGACCATCACTGACCCTGATGAGCGCGCACGCTTGTTGCGTGAAGTGGCGCAAAACATGAATGCAAATTCATTCACCGGCGACCCGCCGCGCCTCACCCGCGAGGAGTTGCATGAACGCCGTTGACACGAACATTTTGATATACACGCACGACCCACGCCATCCGGTTAAGCAAGAAGCGGCAGCGACCGGCTTGGAGATTATCAACCCGTTCGCAAGCTAAGCACTGAACACCGGAGCATACGGGAACGACCACATCAAGCGAGGCGTCTTCGAGGGAATCGGAAATGATGGAAGCTTCTCAAGCGAGTAAAGATGGATTGCCGACCTTCACTGGTACGGAGGTCGGTTTTTACTCCATCTGCCCAAAGAAACTTTGGCGGTTCACGCATGGTTGGGAGATGCTGATTTAAGGTCTGCGCTTTACGAAAGATGAGGTCGGGAAGTTTTGAAAACGATTGGTAAGATGAATTTGCTGTGAAGGAAACGTTCAAAATCTTGAATCAGATGGTCAAAGATAATGTGGTTGACCAGTACGCCATTGGAGGAGCTGTTGCTGCGATCTACTACCTTGAACCATTTGATACGGCAGACCTTGACGTTTTTGTTCAGGTGAGCGCGTCCGGCAGTACATTGACGATCCTCTCTCCCATATATCAGTACCTGATTAAACGCGGCTATCAAGCAAAGAAGGAGTTTGTCTACATTGAAGGCTTTCCGGTTCAGTTCTTGCCGGTCTTTAATGCGCTCACAGATGAAGCAGTAAGCAAGGCTCAAACAATAAAGTATGGACGTGTGGCGGTGCGCATCATGCGCGCTGAGCATTTAGTCGCCATCATGCTTGACACCGGGCGACCTAAAGACTACTTGCGGATACATATGTTCTTGGAGCAACGCGCAGTTGATAGGCGTTCATTGAATGCTGTTTTGAAGCGGCACGATTTAGCCAAGAAATGGAAAGAGAACGAACACAGGTTCAAGCTGTGAAGAAGTATCCAGATATCAGCAGGGTTATCAAGCAGAAGGAAGAACACCGACGCTTGCTGGCCGCGCTTAGCTTTGAGCAAAAGATTGAACTTGTCTTTAAACTGAATGATCGGCGGAAGTTTATAAAATCTGGGAAAGCGGTAAGCAAACCATCATTGGACAAACCATAACTGGCTGAATCGGTATGGGGAAATCAAATATGAGCAACGAAACAGAGCTTCCAACTTTCACCGGCACGGAGGTCGGCTATTATTTCATCTGCCCTAAAAAACTTTGGTGGTTCGCGCACGGCGTGCAGATGGAGCAGGGGAATGATCGTGTGAAGATGGGTAAGCTCGTGCATGAGGAATCGTATCAGCGCAGGAAGAAGGAGTTGAACATTGATGACCGGATCGTGATCGACTGGCGTGAGGATGGTGTGATCCATGAGGTGAAGTTGACGGACAAGATGGAGGCGGCGCATGAGATGCAGTTGCTCTACTACCTCTATTACCTGAAGCGCTGGAAAGGCGTCGAAGACTTGCGCGGGCAGATCGATTACCCGAAGCTGCGTGAGACGAAGAGCGTTGAGTTGACGCCGGAACGTGAACGAGAGATCGAGCAGGCGCTTGGTGAGATGCAGCGTATTGTTGATTCTCGCACCGCGCCAGTGGTCGAGTGGATGCGTATCTGCGCGTCGTGCAGCTATGCGGAACTCTGTTGGGGATGATTCGATTGCGGATTTGGGATTGCGGAATGCGGATTAAAGACGGATTGAAGAAACGGAGAAGAGCGTGTGAATACGGGTGAGATGAAGCAGCGGACGAAGGCGTTTGCATTGCGCGTCATTAAGCTTGTTGAAGCGTTGCCTCATGGCAGGACAGCGGATGTGATGGGCAAACAGCTACTGCGATGCGGGACATCGGTAGGAGCCAATTACAGAGCTTCATGTCGAGCAAAGTCGCCAGCCGATTTCATCGCGAAGATGAGCATTGTCGAGGAAGAAGCCGACGAAGCAATGTACTGGATGGAGTTATTAGTCGAATCCAACCTGGTCAGCCAAGATCGTGTAGCGGCTCTGATGGATGAAGCAAATCAACTTGTCGCGATCATCGTTTCTTCAATCAAAACTGCCAGAACAAACAAGCAATGAACAAACCACTTCCTTCTTCCAGTCCGCACTCCGCATTCCGAAATCCGAGATCGGAGGAGCTATGGCTCGTCACTACTACTTAACGCGGTCGGGTCGGTTGCGGCGTAAAGATAATACGCTGTTCTTTGAGTTGTCGGCTGATGCGGAGATTGAAAAGGCTGAAGGTGTTACGGTCGAAGAAGAAGCTGGTGATGTGGATGAGATCAATCCGGTTGACTTAATGGGTTTAGAGCCGAGCGCGTTTGATTTGAGTGTGACGGCGGATGGGATGGGCGAGCTGGCGCTTGAGCCGGAGGTGATTGCGGCGGAAGAGATGATTGCGGCGGAAGATCAAGCGGAACCTGTGAGGGTCGGCGAGCGGCGGACGATTCCCGTGGAAGATGTCGATGCGTTGTGGGCGTTCGGCGAGTTGGAGTTGAATGCGCGTGTGCTCGTCTTTCTCTCGCAGCACAAGATTCCGATTCACTTCTTTAACTATTACGGCTTCTATGCGGGCACGTACTACCCGCGCGAATACCTGCAAGCGGGCTATTTAGTAGTGCGGCAGGTGCGTCACTATTCAAATCGGCGTCTGCGTCTCGTGATCGCGCGCGAGTTTGTTCATTCGGCGATGCACAACATCTTGCGAAACCTGCGTTACTACGGGACGCGCGGAGTTGATCTGCAAACGGAAACCGAAAGTGTGCAATCGGAGATGCTGCGTTTGGCGGCGGTGAAGACGGTTGATGAACTGATGGGTTGTGAGGGGCGTGCGCGGGCAGCTTATTACACAGGGTTCTCGAAGATACTGCGCACTGATGTCGAGTTTACAAAACGCGTGCGGCGTCCGCCCGATAACATTGTGAATGCCTTGATCTCGTTTACGAATGGACTCGTCTATTCCGCGACACTGACGCAAATCTATCGCACGCAGCTTGATCCGACGATCAGTTTTCTGCATGAGCCGGGGGCGCGCCGGTTTAGTTTGGCGCTTGATTTGGCGGAAGTCTTTAAGCCGATCCTGGCTGATCGTTTGCTGTTCAAGCTGTTGAATAATCGGCAGCTCAGCGACCGCGACTTTGCGCAGGATTTGAACTGTTGCTACTTGAAAGAGTCGGGGCGTAAAAAGGTGCTGAAGGAATGGGACGCGCGTCTTCAAACAACGATTGAACATCGACGTCTGCGTCGGAAAGTCTCTTATGAAAGGTTGATCCGTTTGGAATGTTACAAATTGGTCAAACACTTAACGAACGTCGAGCCGTACACAGGCTTTCGCGCGTGGTGGTAGATTGAAGTTCAAAGTTCAAGGTCTAAGGTTCAAGGTTAGTCTTGGGCATTGAACTTAGAACTTTGAAACTTGAACTTTGAAACTTGAACTTATTTGTATGTACGTTCTAATTGTCTATGATGTTGAGGTTGCTCGTGTGACGAAGGTGCACAAGTTGTTGAAGCGTCATTTGCACTGGGTACAGAATTCAGTCTTTGAAGGCGAGTTGACCGAGTCGCAAATCGAAACGGTCAAAGCTGGATTGAAGCGTTTGCTAAGTGAACCCGACTCTGTGTTGATCTATAGCGCGCGCGATGCACGGTGGCTGACACGCGAGAGTTTAGGGCGCGAACGCGGTGCAATAGGGAACCTGCTGTAAACAACCGAGTTATCTTCTAAATCGGTTGAGGTCGCATCGTCGGGCGGTGACAAAGCAACAATTTGTCGGCATCCTTCTGAAGTAGTAATGTACACGGACGAGAGTTAAATGCAGAGTACGCAACGGTTTATCCGCAGTCGTCGGCGAGGGGTGATTCGAGCACTAATGATGGGCGACGACTGCGATCTTTCAAATAGCTACCGGATGAACGTATAAACTGATGATTTAGCTAGATCAAAGTTTGCGTTTGGTCGGGCCTTAATCGAACCAGAGTGGAATTGAAACTGTAACTCTTCCTGGGTCACGTGGGCGCTCCCGAGCCTTAATCGAACCAAAGTGGAATTGAAACCGAGCCAAGCAGGAGGG
>JACCTF010000202.1 GCA_013812565.1 Pyrinomonadaceae bacterium
GACCAGCGAGTTCCACTCGCCGCAGTCGGGACATTTCCCCAACCACTTGCGCGATTGGTGCCCGCATTTTTGACATTCGTAAATGGTTGTTGATGTCTTTGCCACTGCCACTCCTTAACTTGATAACGGTATCTTCTCCCTTCTTCTGTGCGGCGCGACGATTTCTTCATAGTCGGCGAAGTTCGCCGCGAGCACGTCACATCGCACTTGATCAAGCGTGCGTGTCAATCTGTCTGCGAAAGCGTTTGTTAGTTGCTTAGCATTGAACTTTGGTGCGGCCGTGATGCGTTCCGGCGCGTCGATACGCACGAGCGCCTCCGGTCGGAAGTCATCGAGGAACTCGTAACGCAGCGCGACCGGCGCAACATACGCGCCGCCCGCCTGTTCGATGATGTGCGCCGCGCCGGTGTAGAACTGAAACGGCCGTTGGTCGTTTGGAAGCGTTTGCCCTTGCGGAAATATCCAGAGCACACGATCCGTGTTCCGCAGCAACTCGCCTGCATATTCGATGCTACGTACAGCTTCGCGCGGACGCTCGCGCACCACGGAGAAGGCCCCGAGTTTGCGGAAGAGTGGGTAGTCGCGCAGTTGCCGTTCCTCCATCATTGCATACTGTTCAAGGCTGCACGCGAGTCCGACTTGAAAGATCATCAATCCATCCCACCAGCTCGAATGGTTCGCGTAGAGGATCAGCGGACAATCGCGCTGCCTGGCTTTCAGATGTTCGAGTCCGGCAACGCGCAAGCCCTCAAAGCGACGCGCAATCAAGTTGCGGTTGTAGACGGCAAAGAGGCGCTCAAACCATGCGCTTTTGCGTGCGGTGATCATGTCAAGAAATGTCGGCCGGTAAGCTGTGCGGAACGTACCGCTCTACCAATCAACGGCTATGCAGCTTACATCAAAGTACCGTTAGTTTAGCTTCTCATCGCCCGAACTTACCATGCCGCATAAAGGTTTGCGATTTTAGATTTGCGATTGAAGGAACCGCAACTCGGTGTTCAATCACACCAAAGTTTCGGGAACAAACGGCCTTCGGCCGGAGTCTAAAGATGCGTCGAGTTTGCTCTCCTGCAACCCGTCTGGCACCGGCATCAAAGGAGGATGGGAAAGATGTTCAACAACTTGATCGAGTCCGGATCGCACAAGGAGGATGTCAAACGAAAGAGTTCTTTCCTTCTCGGCACCCTCGCATTGTATGCTGTGCTGCTACTGATTGCAGCCGTCGGAAGCATCTACGCTTACGACGCACACTTGCAGAATCAAGACTATGGAGTGGTTATTATCACTCCACCTTCTGTTGACGAACCCGCGTCTCCACCAAGTTCGCACAACGAACCGCGGCCTGCTGCCAGCACCAAAGTTGAAACACCCACAAGAATTGCGTTGATAGCCCCGACGACGACTCCACACTTGATGCCAAAGGAAGTCTCATCAAAGAGCGGCTTGGTGCCGCCTCTGCCGCCGGGCGGAGCAAAGCTTGGTCCGATTAACATCGACCTTACCAACGCTGGCGGTCCGAACAGCATTATTGGACCAAGCAACATGGGCAGCACACATACCGGCAAGCCGGTCATCGACATGGACAGTGAGCCGCCTTCGCTCCCCAAAGCGACGCCGACTCCCGGGCCGAAGCCGGTAGTGCGTGTCTCCGAAGGCGTGCTCAACGGTAAGGCGCTCAGCAAACCGCCGCCCGCTTATCCGCAGATCGCTAAGACCGCTCGCGCCTCCGGCGCTGTCACCGTGCAGATTGTTGTGGACGAAAAGGGGCGGGTGATTTCGGCGCGTGCAATCAGCGGACACCCGCTCTTGCAACCGGCGGCACAACAAGCCGCCTACCAAGCACGCTTCTCGCCAACGCTGCTCTCAAAAGAACCAGTGAAAGTATCCGGCGTAATCACGTACAATTTCGTGCTCCAGTAATGGAGCGTTGATGAGGGACGTGGCAATATTAACTTCGCGATAAACGGAGGATACAGACGATGCTCGTGAGTAAAAGATTATTCGCGGCGGTAGCGCTGCTGTTAACAGCGGCGATGAGCTTCTACGCCGGTCGCCAAATGCCCACGATGACTGAAAAGCTCGACAACCCCAGAATCACTGTCACCGAATCGTTGACACCTGCGGGTGGACGCCGAGAGTCATACACCAGACCGGCAGATCAACTAATAGTGTTTCTCGATGATGCGCAGTACGAAGCCGTGGACGCCGCCGGAAAGGCTACACCACGCCAACGAAAATCCGGCGACATCGTCTGGCATTCGAAGGGCGAGACAGCACCCGTGTTAATCAACAAAGGCAAGGCTTACCGGAACCTTGTCATCGCGTTCAAGTGAAAACATAGGAGACCAGAAGACAGCAGTGGTGCTCATCATGCATGGTTCGACTTAGGAACAGTGACTAACCCTACGCATTACTTCTGATAGTTCCGATGTCCAAGGCGGTATGGTAGAGTTTGAGAAGGAGCCGGAGCGCATGAAAGAAGCAGCGAAGCCTACCGAAAGCTACTACAGCCCCCAAGAGTACCTTGCCTTTGAGCGAGCCAGTGAGATTAAGCACGAGTATGTATCCGGCCTGATTCTTGCAATGTCCGGGGCAAGTAGAGCGCACAACCGGATTGCCGGTAACGTGTTTCGAGAACTAGATAATAAGCTTCGAGTAAAAGGGGAGTGTGAACCTTTTATAAGCGACATGCGGGTAAGGACTACGCCGAGTGATTACACCTACCCTGATGTGGTTGTCGTCGGCGAGGCAGAGTTTGAAGACGCAGAAGTTGACACCCTTCTAAACCCGACTGTGATTGTTGAAGTGCTGTCAAAATCAACTGAAAAAAGGGACCGTGTAGAGAAGTTTGCCGACTACCGAGGGATACCAAGCTTAAAGGAGTACATTCTGATCTCTCAGGACAGGTTGCATGTTGAGCATTACGTGAGAGGGGCCAATCTGGAATGGACTCTCACTGATATGAACAAGCCGGGGGGAAAGGTTGTAATTGCCTCTTTAGGATGTGAGCTTTTCCTTAAGGATGTGTATGAGCGGGTAGAGTTTCCTAAGCCTCCACATCTGCGGCAAGTGAGCGCTTCAGAAGAAAGAGATGAAGAGAAGTCGAGCTAAAATCAGCTCATGCCTTCTATTCCGTCTCCTATGACGTAGCAAACTGAAGTACGCCGTAGCGCGGCCTACCGATTCATCTCCGCTGCAACCACGCTCCTAATTCCTGGTTCCGTTGCCAAGCCAGCCCCGACCTCGAAAGAAATGAATTGCAGATAGTCTCAACAGCAATACTCGTCTGTGATTTTGCGGAAGTGGTAACCCATCGCCGCGAGCGTCACCGCGTACGGAAATTTCTCTCGGTGTTCAGTGAAGGCACAATGAAGGTAGCGCCAGAACTCGCCGCGTGCGTCGTCACGGATGCCGAGCGTGAGGACAACGCGTCCGAAAGAGAGCAAATCTTCGAGGGCGCTACTGTGGCGCGGCTCGCGCCTCTCGTCCGCTACGCGCTTCAAACATTCGAGAGCACGCCGGTAAAACTCCTCAGGGCTGTAGATTGTCCGCAGGATTGACTTGTACCCTTCGACGAGCTTTACGGCGTCCATTCGGGGAACGAAATTCAGCGTGTTGTGCGTGATGTCGCCCGTGCTCTCTCCGATCAGCCGCCCTTCGCGCTCTAAACGCCGCCAAAGCTGCGTGTCGGGTAGTGCCGTCAGCATACCGACCATTGCCATCATAATGGCGCTCTCGCGTATGAAATTTATCTGCTGCTCAAAAACGTCTTCGGGGTCGTTGTCGAAGCCGACAATGAAGCCCGCCATGACTTCCAGCCCACGGCTCTGAATCTTTCTTACAGCATCGAGCAGGTCGCACCGCATGTTCTGCCCCTTCCGAGCCTCTTTGAGACTATCCTTGACTGGCGTCTCGATCCCGAGGAAGACGCGGCGGAAGCCCGCGCGGCGCATCATGTCAAGCAGTTCATCATCTTCGGCGAGGTTGACGCTCGCTTCGGTGATGAGGGAGAACGGGTAGCGGTGGCGCTCTGACCATTCGGCCAGCTCGGGGAGCAGTTGCTTGACGTTGCGCTTGTTGCCGATGAAGTTGTCGTCCACGACGAAGACGACCCCGCGCCAGCCCAGACGCCGAAGCGCCTCGAACTCAGCCATGATCTGTTGGTTGCTCTTGGTGCGCGGAACACGCCCATAAATTTCTATGATGTCGCAGAATTCGCACTGGAAAGGACAACCGCGTGAGTATTGCACCGCCATCGCGCTGTAGCGATTGAGGTCGGCGAGATGAAAATGAGGCATGGGCGATAAGGAGAGCGCAGGCCGTTCTGCAGCTTGGTAAACACGCTTGGCCTCTCCGCGCTCTAAGTCGCTGATGAACTGTGGCAGAGTCGTCTCTGCTTCTCCGAGAAAGATATGATCGGCTTCCGGTAAATCCTGCACGCTGGTTGTGATGTACGGACCGCCGATGACCACACGTTTCCCGTACCTTTTGCACAATTCGATGACCCGCCGCAGTGAGTCCTTCTGTACTAGCATCGCGCTGGCAAACACCACGTCTGCCCATTCAATGTCGGAAGTTCGTAGGGAACACACGTTCATGTCCACCAGTCGCCGCTCCCATGTGGTGGGTAGCATGGCGGAGACGGTCAGCAACGCAAGCGGCGGAAACACTGAGCGTTTACGTTCGAACGAAATAGCGTGCCGGAAACTCCAGTAAGTATCGGGAAACTCTGGATAAACGAGTAACACATTCATCATGTGACCTCCTACTTGAGTTCTAGCTTCACAGATGCCGTGATCCCGCTGTCGCTGCGGCGCTGCTCTTCGACAGCAAGCGTGTCGCAGTGGATTCGTTACAAGGAGATCGCACGACTCACTCCTGTGTGACTGATGGTTTAAGTCATACTGGCGAGAGTACTGCTCCCGTCAGTAGAGATGTAGGTCTGGCGGGAGCGTGGGGCTTCGCAGAACGAACACATGGAATGAGCGCAGCATATACTCCTGCTGTGAAGCAATGTCAATACAGAAATTCATCTGTATGTTTCTGCGCTTGAGGGTGTCCTTTCGGGAACAAGGTTTGAGGTCAGCGCAGACCTTGTTCTCAGGAGGATACAGACCGCTGAAAATGAGGGTCTCTTGATCTCCCTACCAGCGTATTTCCTCCTAATCAAGCGAGCAGTTTTCGCTTGATCCTTTTCGTACCCGGGAAAAGGAAATCATTCGGTGTAGCGGCGCATCAGTTCCGCCCACCGGCCCTGCGCCTTCAGAATCAGTTCGATTGTTTCACGTACTGCGCCGAAGCCGCCGCGAAGCTGCGTGATGTAGTGCGCCGCGGCTCGTGTTTCGTCAGTGGCATCGGCGACTGCGACGGCCAACACGGCGCGGCGCATGAGCGGAACGTCGGTAACGTCGTCGCCAATGAAAGCCACTTCTGTTTCTTCAACCCCGGCAACGACCAACACCTCATCAAAATCTTTGGTCTTGTTCCATGTGCCTTGCCTCACATGAGTGATGCCAAGGTCGCGCGCGCGCCTTTCGACGGCCAGCGAGGTGCGACCCGAAATGATACCGGAATGAAGACCGGCGCGATGCAGCAGTACGAGTCCATGACCGTCGCGCGTGTGAAATGATTTCTGCTCGTCGCCGTCTGCGAGCAGCGTGATGCGACCATCCGTGAGCACGCCGTCACAGTCCATCAGCAACAGCTTGACGCGTGCCGCGCGCCGTTCCGTTTCGATCATCTCGTGCATGGGTTTTTACCGCACCTCGAAGAGCGTGTCTGGAACTCCCGCGAGTTTCCAGCCGCCGCCTGTGCGTGCGAGGATGAGCACGGCCGTCCCCGCCTGGTCGCGGCCGAGCGTCTTGGCGGTGATCGACACATCGGCGGCAAGACGATCTCCGCCAAGCGCTTCGGTGCGAAGCACACGCGTCTGCCACGCTTCCGGTTGGCTGCTGACAATTCCCCGCGAAAAACTGGCTAGTTCGCCCGGCACAATCAACGCTTCCACTTCCGTTTTGCGGCCGCTGCGAATCGCTTGATCCAGTTGCGCGATGAAGGAGCGCGCCCCCTCATCCGGGGCAGGAGCAGCACCGGCCGCGGCCTCAGCCTTCAAACGTCCGGCGCGTGCCGCGAGCGTCGCCGGGGATTCGGCATCGGTTCGCACCGCTTCGTTAAAACGTTTCGCCGCCTCGGCCGCTTGCCCACGGCGCAGCGCGATTTCGCCGAGGCCCACGCCCGCCCACGCGAGGGCGGAAGGCGAAGGAAGTTTTTCATCAAGCAGCGTGCGGAACTCTTTCTCCGCCTCGTCGAATTTGTTTTGAGCCAGCAGCGAGCGAGCGAGCGTGATGCGCACTTCTTGCACGCGCGGCGACGAGGTCAACGCTTCGCGGGTTAACTTCTCGACTTGCGCATGCTCTGCCCGCGTCAATGAACGCGCCGTCTCGGCAATGGCTTCTTCAACCGACGCGGTCGGCGGCACCACATCGTTTCCGTAATCAAGTTGCGGATAAAATTTGTCCGGATCGACTTCGACCCGCACGATCCGCGCCTGTGTGCGGAAGCGCGCTTCACCGAAGTCTTTAGCGGGCACCTTCGCTTCGGTCGTCAATCGTTCGCCGCCTTCGGTGGTCGCTCGAACTGCAACGGTTGCCTCAAGCGCGCCCGTGTTTCGCAAGGCGGCTACCGCTTCGCCGCCCCGCAGTTGTGGTAGTCCCACTAACAAATCCGTGTCCGTGACTTGATCAAATCCGTAATCGAGCACACCGCGAACGCTCGCGCCGCCACCTTCAACCAACGCCTGCCGCAACGCAGTCAGTGTCATTCCTGTTTCGCGTGTGGCTTGCAGTTGATTGCGCACAACGGTATGGAATGCATCGCGGTTCATGGCGCGTTCCACTAACCGCCACACCTGCGCCCCCTTATTGGCGCTCGCCGTGTAGTGCGTATCGAGCAGCGGCGTGGACTGTGACAGAGGAGCATCGCGGCGGGCAATTGCTGCATAAGCAATGCGTCCGCGCAGCCTTTCGACATCAGCAGTTTCCGGTCCGAATTGCTTCTCCAAAAATAGCAGCGCCAGGTATCTGGACAACCCTTCACGTATCGCCCCATTGCCTTCGCCACGCACGGGCGTCGCTCCGCCGATCCACATCCGCGCGACTGCATCGGCGATTAACAAAGCCGTGACTGAATCAATTTTCGTGCGACGAAAGACCGCTCCATCCAATAGCACAGTGCCCGCTTCATTGAAGCCTGCACCGCGCCGTACAGCGATCAACCTGATGGGCGCATCGGGCACTGAACTGAGGGGGCCGAGCAGCCCTGCGTAAAACGCGCGCGCGGCAGAAGCCAGCGCAATCAGCGACTCGGCCTGTCGCCGCTCGTCGGCGGTTGCTCCCGTCAGGAGCCAAGCGCTCGTGCCGCGCGCATCGCCGCTGCCTTCAACCATCTCCCACTTGCCCGTGAGAAAGAACGGTTGCGCATTGAGCTTCTGCTCAATGG
>JACCTF010000205.1 GCA_013812565.1 Pyrinomonadaceae bacterium
TTCGCGAAGTCGGGAAACAGACCGGCGTCGGCGCGGCACCGAAGAGCGGCATGAACGTCGCATTCGGCGACATCATGAATCAAGGCGAGTTTGCGATCTACGTCACGAACATCTCCGAAGAAGGCGTGTTGATTCAAGGTAACAACTTGTGGATTCCTAAAGAAGGCACGTCAGGCGATAACCTGCGTTATGAGAATTTCGCCGGTGACATGGGCGTCGAACTCGGCGGATGGAGCTTCGGCGCGCAGTTCGGTGATCTTAATAACGATGGTGTCCTCGACCTCTATTTAGCGAACGGTTATGTTTCCGCCCAGCGCGGCACCAACTACTGGTACGACTATTCAAAGATTGCCGGTGGCAACACGGCGATTATCTCGGATGCGAGAAATTGGCCCGCGATGGAAGGCCGCAGCCTCTCCGGATTTCAACAGAAACGTTTGTGGCTGAACGACGGCGCGGGAAGATTCACCGAAGTCGCGCAGGTGGCCGGTGCAACCGACACTTTCGACGGGCGCTCGGTGGCACTCGTTGATCTATGGAATCGCGGCGTGCTTGATGTCGTCGTCGCGAATCAAGGTGGACCGTTGCTCGTCTACAAGAACACGACGACGCCGGATAATCGTTGGATCGGATTTGAACTAGAAGGTCAAACAAGCAATCGCAGCGCAATCGGCGCGCGCGTCGAAGTTTTCTGGAACGGACAACGGCAGGTGCAAGAAGTGGCGGGCGGAAGCGGATTCTGCGCGCAGAATCAACGGCGACTTCACTTCGGCCTCGGCAAGAATCCGGAGATTGAACGAGTCGAAATTCGCTGGCCTTCTGGTAAGATGCAAACCATCCCGCAACCCGAACCCGGCACAGTCCACCATATTAAGGAGTCGGCATGAGTTCCCAAGCTGTTTCGCCCGTTTCTTCCGCAAACACGCCTGCTCAAACGCGGTGGTTCAGCATCGACCATCGTTTTGTTGTGCCGATCTTCATTACCTGCATACTGCTGGCCGGTCAACTCACTTTCGGCATTCTTGAGAGTTATCCGAAAACGCTGCTCGCCATATTAACAAGCATTGGGATGGAGCTTGTGCTCGGACGAATCTTCGTCGGCAAATGGCCCCACTTAGCGAGCGCTTATATCTCCGGCATCAGCGTCGGCATCCTGGTGCGCTCGCCGATGATCTGGCCGTATGCCTTGTGCAGCGCCCTTTCGATCATGTCGAAGTACGTGCTCAGGATTCGCGGACGGCACATCTGGAATCCGTCGAACTTCGGCATCTGCGCCCTGCTCTTTCTCGCCTCTGATGCGGTTGCGAGCTTGAGCATACAGTGGGGCAACTACCTGCTGCCGATGCTCGTCATCTGGGGCTTAGGCTCGATCATCATCGGGCGACTCGGGCGCTTCCACATCTGCGCCACCTATGTCATCTCCTTCTTCGTCTTCGCCTATGTGCGAAGCCTTATCACCGGCCACGCATTTGCCGCCGAGGTCGCCCCGATAACGGGTCCGATGTATCAGCTCTTCGTCTTCTTCATGATCACCGATCCGAAGACCACCGTGCGGTCGAAATGGGGGCAGGCGGCCGTGGCGTTCACCGTCGCGCTGGTCGAGATGACTTTCCGCTTAATGGAGAGCGTTCATGCTCCGTACTATGCGCTGTTCGTTGTTGGTCCAACGGCTAATCTAATTGAGATGTGGTTGACTAATCGCAAAGCGGCTCGTGACATGAATGCTCCACCGACCCCGGCCGCAGCTTGACAGTTTGACGGCGGCGTTATCGTTTAAGCGACGGTTGAAACCATTTAGCTGTTTCGTATCTCAAATTTGAAATCGCAAATCTTAAAGAAGCTGTTTGAAAAGTCTGTATTAAGCGCCGAAGGTGCGCGACTCAACAGCCCGGCGCATCGCGCCGGGTAACGGTTAACCAAATCAACTTAGCCCTGAAAGGGCGTCATACATCATGCCGCGAAAGAACATATGTCGCCCTGTCAGGGCTTCACTACAATGGATGTTTGTTTCTTGGGGCGATGCCCCAAGCTATTGAAGCTCGCCCCTTCGGGGCTTTCAAAGAGCTTCTCAGATTGAGAACCCTTATGGAGACACGCATTATCAATGTACTGCGCGTTGTCTTGGGCGAAGGCGGCTTGCTCATCAAACCCGAACAACTGCGCACATATGAGTGCGACGGCCTGACCAACTTTCGCGTTGTGCCTACGGCAGTAGCGCTGCCATCTTCAACCGAGCAGGTGCAAGGGATCGTGCGCATCTGCCACCGCGAGCGCATCCCTTTCGTTGCGCGCGGATCGGGCACGGGTTTGAGCGGCGGCGCGCTGCCGTTTGAAGGCGGCATCCTCATCAGCCTCACGCGCATGAACCGCATCCTTGAAGTTGACATTCCGAACGCGCGCGTTGTAGTTGAGCCGGGCGTGATCAATCTCCACGTGACACAAGCGGTCGCCGCACACAACTACTTTTACGCGCCCGATCCGTCGTCGCAATCCGTCTGCACAATCGGCGGCAACGTCGCTGAGAACGCGGGCGGCGCACACTGCCTCAAGTATGGTTTCACCACCACGCATGTCACCGGCATGGAGATCGTTTTGCCCGATGGCTCGCTGATTCACGTGGGCGGAAAGACATTCGACCATGCAGGTTATGACATCGCCGGCGTCTTCGTCGGCTCGGAAGGCACGCTCGGTA
>JACCTF010000206.1 GCA_013812565.1 Pyrinomonadaceae bacterium
GAGCCACTCTCTGATGCGTACCAGCATGGCCCAGAAGAGGTTATCGTAGATGCGAAAAACTACGTGAGACGCGCGATCCGGGAGAAGGTGCTAGAAAGCTACCGCAACGGCCAGAACGCTCGTCCTAAAGCGAGCCAGCGGCCAATAAAGCGAAAATAAAAAGTCTGATGGGCCTCTGGTTTAGTCGAGACTAGAGGCCCTTGACGCCCTTATCAATAATGCTAAGTTTTATGCAGTACGTCCGCTATCCCCCACCTCAGACAAACACAAGAAAGCACAACTGCATAAGGAGGCATCTTATGGAACTGCTAACACCAGAGCTACGGGCAGGTCTGCCTAAACTCTACGCACAGGAAAAGAACAAAGATCCAATCGTACACGTCAAGTTCTTTACGCCTGATTCATCCTGGACTTGGTTTATTACCGAAGGCCAAGCGGAAGAGGATGACTTTATCTTCTTTGGCTATGTCATCGGGCAGACCCGCGAGTGGGGCTACATCTCACTCAATGAGCTATCAAGCGTACATGGGCCGTATGGCTTGCCCATCGAGCGCGATCTGCACTTTCAGCCAGGACCGATGAGCGAAGTCTTAAAGCGTGAAGGACATGAGCAGGGTTAATCCCTTGCTCTTTTTTTGTGGTCGGCGGTCCCACCCACCCCCACTTGCATTGATGCAAGTGGAATAAGGAACAGGCCAAGAAAAACCTTAAAACAGAAGCACAAACCTTGCTGGTTATATATGGAAGCTTTCAGTGTCTACCATTATCTAGAATCCAGATTGTAAGCTTGCCCGTTACTGAAGACAGGTATAGTCTCTTTATCCTATACATAGCAGCCTTACAACACGCCCCGACTCACCTCACCATTATTGTCGCTACTGAGCAAATTAAAAGGAGGTTCTTATGCACAGCAGCGGAGCTGTTAAGAAGGTCAAGTCGCAGGACCAGCAAGCTTGCCAACAAGAAGCGGAGATGAGGATCGTGGAACAAGCACGAGCCGAATCACGGAAGGAAGTGGCAGAACTGGAGCAGATGAAGCACCATGCGCGCAAAGCGTTTCTCAGCAATCCGGATGCGACCGAGGAAGAGTTCGAGCACTGTTGGCCGGAGTTGCGCAATGACATGTTTCGCCACCAAGCGCATCACGGGATGACGGTGTACAGGTAGGAGCGTGTATTGTCATGTGTTCAGAGACCGCCGTGGAAGTAGGTCTACGGCGGTCTTGCTTTGAGTGCCACCGTGAGCCGCGTTCTTTGTAAAGAAAAGAGGCGTTCTTTCGGAACGCCCCGCTTGCATACCAAATTCATAACCCCACGACTCGTTGCAACTCAGCCAGCCGGTGCTGTTTGAGTTCTAGCTGTTGTGTGAGCAGTGCAATCTCACCTTCAATTTCTTCAATCGTAGATTGCAGCACGAGCTTTATTAACCAGTCCACCGGCGCATCAGCAACCGGCTCCTCTCCCCCTCTCGCTGCAACTGGCTGGTGCTTCCCTCTTGGTTCAGGATCATCTAATAACTTTCCATCTAAAAATATGGTCTTGAGTTTCAGCGCTGCATCCCGCACCGTGCAGTTTTCCATTGCAGCCACGAAGTCAAGGACGTTGCCACGCGCTTTGCAGTCGGCAGCAAAACACTTGAACGCATTCTTGGGGATACTTGCGCAAAAGTGCCGACTTGAAGGTGCGCCTTTGTGGATCGGGCACGGCCCGCGTAGCTCATCCCCTGTCTTCTTCAGGCCGCTGATCTGATAGTGATCGAGTACCATCTGCATCGAGACCGCAGCTTTAATTTCCTTGAAGTCAACCCATTCTTTCTCCTCCATGGCTTCCTCCTTCGTTCGGTATTTCCGGAGTTCACCATAGCAAGCTGACAGATCCCGGCAAGTGAACGACTGTACACCCTCTATCTAATTGCTATACTGAAAGGTAAGCTCCCAAAACTTCCCCCTTCATTGCCGACGTACTTGGTGTAGAGCGAGTACGTTGGGTAAAAACGTTCGCCCAACACGCATACTTTGGAGGTGTGAGAAATCGTCTCATAAGCACCGACTGTGTTTCCGAGCTGCACGTGCCTCTTGACTCCCCTATATGACTGGCACACCAAGATATGGATTTTGAGTCTTCAAGAAGTCTGGGATAAAGGATGAATTCTTCCATCGCTCCAACAGTACCCGAACTTCTCCAAGAAACTCACCGTGTGCTTTCGTGCTG
>JACCTF010000210.1 GCA_013812565.1 Pyrinomonadaceae bacterium
CGCTGCATCGCGACGGCGGCATTGAGCGCATTGGAAGCATCCTGCGGAGTGGCCGTCGGCGCGCCAAAGAGAGCCATCAAACCGTCGCCGAGATATTTGTCGAGCGTGCCGCCGTGCGCGAAGATGATGTCGGTCATCGCCGAGAAGTATTTGTTAAGAAGCTGCACAACACGTTCCGGTTTCGCGCGTTCGGACAGAAGCGTGAAGCCGCGTATGTCCACGAAGAGCACGGTGATGATTTGATTGACACCGCCGAGCTTGAATGCTTCCGGGTTCTCCAGCACCTGCTTGACAACATACGCCGGAAGAAATCTGGTGTAGTTGGCGCGAATCACTTCTTCGCGCGCCAGTTGTTCGTGGGCGCGTACGTTCTCAACCGCGACGGCCGTTTGCGCGGCGACTGCGCTAATAAGTTCAAGATCGTCCGCGGTGAAAGTGGCGAACGGATCGAGCCGGTCAGCATAGAGCGCGCCGTGAACCGCATGTTCAGCGACGAGTGGCGCACAAATTGTCGAGCGCACGCCCTGCATGACAATCGATTCCACGTTCGCAAACTGTTCGTCTCGCGCCGCATCCTGCGATAGCAGCGCGACGCGCTCGCGCATCACCTTGCGCGTGATAGTCCGCCCGATGGTCGTTCTTTTAGCTCGCTCTTCGAGCTTGGCATTGCGTGCGCGAATCGCCACTGAACGAAGGTTAACCTCCGCCGCTGCGCCATCTAAGTCACCGTCAGCGATCAACGCGACGACGCGATCAGCAGGCGTCACGCGAAAGATAATGTCTGTCGCTTTAGCGAAAATGCGGTTGAGATCAAAGACGGAGCTGAGGGTTTTGCTCATCTCATAGAGCACGGCAAGGATTTGCGCTTTGCGCTGTAAAGCTTCGATTTCCTGCCGGCGCGATTTGCCGGAAGCTTCAAGCCCGGCGCGTAAGACTCCGGTCATCATTTCCTTACCGGAGACGAGGAGCTGTGTATGCCCGAGCGGTTGATCGTCGTAACGCACCTCATCAGCATCTGTTTGCTCGTGCGCTTCCTGCTCGAAGCGTAGGGTGCTTGCGCCGATTTGGATGCGGTCGCCATCCGCGAGCGCATGTTCCTGGTGTGGCTCGCCGTTGACAAGAACTCTGTTAACGCTGCGACGAAGCTGACCGGCGACATTGCTTCCATCGATGATGACAAACATGTTGTTCGTAAATCGTATATGTGCGTGGTAACGCGAAGCGCGCGGATCGTTGAGGACTATGCAGTTGTCCGACGCGCGACCGATGGTGCAGGGTTCATGCGCATTTAATGCACGCTGCCATTTGCAACCCGTCGCATCTGTAATCTTCAGAAACGCCATAACTTCAGATTAGCCACAGAGACACAGAGGCACAGCGAAGGGATAGATTAAGTCAGCATGCTTCTTATTCATTCCTACCTTCTCCGTGTTGCGGTGCCTCTGTGGCAAACTTTTCATTTAATTCCGAAGAATCGTTTGATCGATGTGATGATGCCCGCGGATTCGTTTGCGGCAAGCTCCGAATCTTCCGATTTGGCCGCCAGACCCGTGCGGCGCTCAGCGATCACACGGCTGAGCGCTTCAACCAAGCCTGGATTAATCTCGAACAAATCTTTCAACGCCTCATGTCCGATCTCTAATACTTCCGTCTCTTCTATGGCAACGACGTTTGCGGCGCGTGGCTCCCCCTTGAATAAAGCCATCTCACCGAAGAAGTCGCCTTCTTTGAGCACTGCCACGGTGCGCGAGTTGCCATTATCCGAAGCCTGCACCTCGACTGTTCCATGGTGCATGACAAACATCGACGAGCCTTCGTCGCCGGCGCGGATTACCGTCTCCCCTGGGGCGAAGACGTGGCTTGTGGAAGCTTCCGCAAGCCGTGTGATCTCCTCTGACGAAAGAGGCGCGAAAACGCTTACCTCCGAAAGACGCTCGGTGAACTCGCGGTGGTCGGTTCGCACGCTTTCCGGCTCCGCTCCGCGTGCAACGTACAACATGCGAGTTGGGTGGGCAAAGCTAATTCCGGCGCGGCGGAAGGCGTACCAAATTCGCTGTCGCACCAGCGCGTCCGTGTCGTTGTAGCGCGTGTAGTCTTCGAGCCAGTACTTGACTTCATATTCGATGCCGCTTTCGCCAAGATTTTTGATACGGACGATGGATGAAAATTGCTGCGAGATGTTATTGGTATTGCGGATCGCATCGAGCACAACGCGGATGATTCTTTCCGGCGAGTCGGTATAGACGGTGCTGAAGGAGACAAGCCGGGCGTTCAAGTTGTCGCGCGGGCAAACCTCTAAAGCCTCTTTCGCCACGTTGCTGTTATTGAGCAGAATGATGTGGTTCTGAAACGTGCGCAGTTTAACGGCGCGCCATGTGACGCTCTCAACCATGCCCGTCCAGTTACCGACCCTGATTACGTCACCCGTCTGAAACGGTTTGTCGGCGTGCAGCGAGATGCCCGCAAAAAGGTTGCCGAGAGTATCTTGCAGCGCCAGACCGATGATCACGCCGAAGATAGCTGAAGTTGTAAATAGCGTGCCGAGTTCGACTGTTGGATAAATCAGCTTGAAGATGAACGTCAGAATCGTGATGTATGCGACTATCGAGAAGATGTTGCGAACGATGTTCGGCGCTTCGTATCCTCGGCGGATGCGGAGAATAAAACCGAACATGAATTCGTTTACCACGCGAATAAGCACCGCCGCAAGGCTCACCCACAACAGCAACTCGACGATTTTTGAAACTGTTTCGTAGGAAGCATCCGTGCTTACTCGCGGCACGAAGTAGCTTTGGAGGGAAGGATCAAAGGTGTATCGAAGGTAGAGCGCCACTGCAATAGCAGCCGCACCCAAAATCGATACCGTAAAACGGGACTGTAAACGAGGATCACTCACGGCAATGACAATTGCTCTCACAATCAAGAATAGGCAAGTTGTTTAAGCGCCCGGTCTTTGTATCACTTTCGGGTCGGCTTTTGCCAGCACCGTAACATGAGTTCAAAGTCGAAACGTTGACTGCTCGGAAGGAACAATCGAGGAACGTCTTCACCTGGTTGTAATAAAATAAAGAGGGTGTCAGGAAAATTGGTTCCCTGACACCCTCTAATTAGCTGCTTGATTGTGTGCGGTGCTTAGCGCCGCTACTGGGCGTTCTCAATAAAAGCTTTCAGCACACGCGCGCGTGATGGATGGCGCAGCTTGCGCAAAGCTTTCGCTTCAATCTGGCGGATGCGCTCGCGCGTCACGGCAAAGTGCTGCCCGACTTCTTCCAACGTCCGTTCCTCTCCGAGCGGCCCCAGCCCGAAGCGCATCTTGATAACTTTTTCTTCGCGCGGAGAAAGCGTCGCCAGCACCTCATCAGTAATCTCACGTAAATTCGAGGCGACGACAGTGTCAGCCGGATTGATTATCGTTTTGTCTTCGATGAGGTCGCCAAGATGAGCATCCGCTTCCTCACCAATAGGCGTCTCCAGAGAGATCGGCTCTTGCGCCATTTTAAGAATCTGGCGAACTTTCGCGACCGGCATCTCCACCTTTCGTGCAAGTTCGTCGGTGCTCGGTTCGCGTCCAAGTTCCTGCACCATCGCGCGGGTGGTACTTCGGAGCTTATTGATGGTCTCGATCATGTGAACCGGGATGCGAATCGTGCGTGCCTGATCAGCTATCGCCCGCGTGATCGCCTGCCGAATCCACCACGTCGCATACGTCGAAAACTTGTACCCTCGCCGCCACTCGAACTTGTCCACTGCCTTCATCAACCCGATGTTGCCTTCCTGGATCAAGTCGAGAAACTGCAACCCGCGGTTCGTGTACT
>JACCTF010000235.1 GCA_013812565.1 Pyrinomonadaceae bacterium
TGGTAGGTAACTACTAATCCGCTCTCATCAAGTACCTCAGACCAACTGGAAAGCCGAGTGCATTGAAAGGTGCCCGCTCGGTTTGGAACGGGGGACAGGCTGTGAAGCCCTACCTATCGTTAGAAAAAGGATCTTTGAAATAAGCAGTCAGGTTGACGATGGGTCAACATCTGGCAATGCTTCCTGCGATTAGTCATTTTCCAGAATGTCAACCGCAAGGAGATCACCAGATGTTGAGCTTTCGTCTTACCATATCTACCGCCCAGCGCCAAGACCTCGAACGCAAACTTAAAAGCGCCCAGCAACTCGGCGACGTGCGCCTCGTCAAATGGATTCTCGCACTCTTCGCCGTCTCGCACGATCAATCCACGGAACATGCGGCGCGTGTCCTCGACCTGTCAGCCGCGCAGGTTGAGCGATATGTCTTCCAGTTCCTCTGCTACGGCGTGCGCGGCGTCGGCTTCAAAAAGCCATCAGGCCGCCGTCCGAAACTGACGAAAGATCAACAGCGCGAACTGGCTGACCTGATTGACGCTGGGCCGCAGCGAAGCGGTTTCAGCGGTGCCTGCTGGCGCTCACCCATGATCCAGCAGTTGATCAAGGAGCGCTTCGGCATCGCCTATAACGTGTTCTACATCGCGCAGTTACTCAAGAACCTCGGCTTCAGTTTTCAGAAAGCCAAGTTTGTCTCGGATCATCTCGATGAAATCGCTCGCCGCCGCTGGCGTAATCACATATGGCCGCAGATTCAGCAACTGGCGCGTGAACGCAAAGCGCTGCTGTTGTTCGGTGATGAAGCAAGCTTTCCGCAGTGGGGCACGCTCACTTACACCTGGGCACGCCGCGGGCAGCAACCCGTGGTGAAGACTTCCGGCAAGCGGAAAGGATACAAAGTCTTCGGACTGATTGACTACTTCACGGGGCGCTTCTTTCATCAGGGTCAGGAAGGCCGCTTCACCTCGGCCTGCTACACGGCCTTTCTGAGCAGGGTGCTTGAGCAGACGACCCAGCACCTGATCCTGATTCAGGATGGCGCACCTTATCACACGAGCGCGGAAACCAAGCGGTTCTTTGCACAGCACGCTGATCGGTTGACGGTCTTCCAGTTGCCTGGTTATTCACCGGACTACAATCCCGTAGAGAAGTTGTGGAAGAAGCTTAAACAACAGGAAACACACCTGCATTACTTTCCGACTTTCGAAGCACTGACGAAGAAGGTCGAGCAGGCGCTGATCAAATTTGAGAATGCGCCCCGGGAGATTCTGGCGCTGTGCAGTCTGCCGGAAGAACTGGCGTGGGCTGCCTGAGCGCACTTTCTCGAAATAACATTTTCTTGAAAGCTATAGAAGCCGAAATGGAGATTGAACTCGCACGCGAGAAAGCGGCCACGGCGCCGGAAGTAACGCGCGCCACGGTCATCACCAAGCAGATTACCGAGCTTGGTCGGAGCGAGCCGGACAAGGTCGCCGCGACCCTTCGCAATTGGCTGCAAGAATCCTGAATGTCCCGTAAACACCAGAGTCACGCGAGATACCATGTCAACCAGAATATCAACTCAAGTTCCAACAGAATCTGATTTAACCGAAGGCTCGACCACCGAGATGGTCCGCTCCGCGCCGCGCTTTCTCACTAACATGACAGGCCTGCGTAAAGCGGCCATCCTGTGTCTCGCCCTCGGCGATGATGTAGCCAGCCAGGTCTTTAGGTTTTTAGAAGAAGACGAGGTGCAAAAGCTTTCGCGTGAGATCGCCGGACTTCTTCATATCCCGTCAGAAATCACTGGCGAAGTGGTTGAAGAGTTTCACCAGATTTTGCTCGCACGCTCTTATGTTTCAACGGGCGGCGTTGAATATGCCAAGCGCTTGCTCCACAAAGCCTATGGTCCAGAGGTCGCCCGGCGCTTGCTTGACGAGATTACTAAATCTTTGGAGGCGAGCGCCGGATTCGACGCGCTACAGAAAGTTGATCCGCAGCAACTGTTGAAGCTGTTTCAGAATGAGCATCCACAAACCATCGCGATGGTGTTCGCGCATATGAACCCTTCGATGGCCGCCGATACGCTCAACTATATGTCGGAATCGCAGCGTTCCGACATCGCTCTACGGATGGCAAATCTGCAAGCGATCTCGCAGGACGTGATCCGTCGGGTTTCGCTGGTTCTCGACCAAAAACTGAGGACCGTTGCCGACCTCAGCCAAAAGCCAGTCGGGAGCATGAAAGCCGTCGCCGAAGTCTGCAACCGTTTGAACCGCGACGTCGCCCGCAAGCTGCTCGAAGACATTGAAAGCGCGGACCCGAACCTGGCGCTTGAGATACGCAATTTGATGGTCACCTTCGATGATCTGCTGATTGTCGACGACCTCGGCATCCGCGAAATCCTCCGCCGCATCGATAAGCGCGTGATCTCGCTGGCGCTTAAAGGCACCATCCCGGAATTGCAAGAACGTTTCTTCTCAAATATGTCCAAGCGCGCCGTTGAGATGTTAAAGGAAGAGATGGATTACATGGGCCAGGTACGGAGCAAAGACGTATCGAATGCGCAACGCGAAGTGGTTGATGTGGTGCGCACGCTCGAAGATCAAGGGGTGATCAATCTCAGTCAGGGGTCTGCGGAAGAAGACATGTATGTTAACTAGGTTGGTTAAAGAAGAGGAAGCGAGCAAGCTCTCCTGGGCTCCCTATCGATTGCCATTCTTCAGCGCTGGGCAGAGTGCGGTGGGAGCAGCGGCCGCGACTGAACCATCGGCGGCGCCTCAGCCAGCGATACAGTCAACGACTCAGCCAGCGCAGCTTGTTACCGGTGGGCCGCACCCTGAAGAAGCCCTTGCTTCGATCGACGACGCGGCAAGCCTTGCGGAAGTAGTTATCGGTGAAGCGCGGCTCGAAGCGTCGCGTCTGATCGCCGAAGCCCGCCACCAAGCGCGCGGAATCGAGCGCGCAGCCCACGAACAAGCGTTGAGTGAAAGCCGCGCTCGTCTTGCCGCCGAATGCGAAGAAGCTAGTCACCCGTTGCGCGAACGTATGGCCCAGTCGCTGGCTGACATCACTAATCTGCACACCACAATCGTTGCCCGCGCCGAACGCGACCTGGGGCAACTAGCGATGGAGATTGCCAAGAAGATCGTGCATCGCGAGGTCACGGTGGATCGTGAGATTGCGCTCAGACTGGTGCGCATTGCGCTGGCCCGACTTCACACCCGGACGACTGCCTCTGTTCATCTTCACCCGGATGATTACGCATACTTAAGGGCGTATCCCGAGAGGCTCGGAAACGGCTCGGTCGAGATTGTCGAAGATCGTTCGGTGGGACGTGGCGGGTGTCTTGTTCGCACCGAGGTGGGCGACTTTAACGCAACGATTGAGCAGCAGTTTGCTGAAATCGAACGCGGATTACTTAGCTTCTAAAGAATAGATGATCGAGACGCACCAAATGACTAACCAGCAGTTGATAGATCAGTACGCTACGGTAAATATGCCGGAGCGAGTCGCCCGCGCTGCCATGCACGAAGCATCGCCGCTTGCCGCTTACTTCAGTCGACT
>JACCTF010000283.1 GCA_013812565.1 Pyrinomonadaceae bacterium
GTGCCGCCGTACAGGGGGTGCGGGTGAAGCACAAGCGCTGCACCGCGCGGAGCGCCCCCCTCAGTGCGAGGCTCCTTCAAAATCGCTTCCAGGCGGCCGTGAGAAGCGGGAATAAAGAGATTGCCAGCTGGATACAAAAAGCTTTCCGTCCTTCGTCGCAAGAATTTATGAGAAACAACGTGAGACTAACAGAGCAGCGCTTTGCTGATCAACAATGGAAAGTTTGGGGTAAAAACCGCATTCTCGATCCCTGTCTGCTAATAGTCAGTTCACTTGATGTTTAGAGTTCACGCTTCAGCGCGCTTGTTTGCGTCGGCAGCAAGCTAAAGCTTGAACTCTAAACTTCATCGGCTTCATTGGAATGAAACACCAGCTTCTGTCTTCTCTTTTCATCGTTTTCCGTGTGAAGTAGCTTCATGCTATGGTGTGGCATCCGATCTAAATTAAAGTGAGGAGCGTTGCTGCCGCCGCCCTGTTAGGTCATGCACGTTACGGATTTACCTATGCAGAATGTTCGCGATGCCGGTGTTGCACAGGAAGTAGAAAGCAGCCGCCACAACCATAGTGCCGCACGGCTTGCCGCGTCAGAATCCGCGCTGCAAGCTCTCTACTTGGCAGCCGGTGCCGCCGCGATTGGTCTGATGTTTTGGTATCTGCAATTCTCGACGCGGGCGGTCTGCTGTGGAGATTTTGATGGTTACTATCATATCAAGTGGAGCCGTCTGCTATGGGAAGGAATTACCAGCGGCGAGTTCCCGCCGACTTTTGTTTGGCTGCCATTCACTACACTTAACCCGCAGGATTACGTCGATCACCACTTTCTATTTCATATCTTACAGATCCCATTCACCTGGTTCAGCGACTTACGCATGGCGGCCAAAGTGTCGGCGTGGCTGTTCGCTTCGCTCGCTGTCTTCTCCTGCTATTGGCTGATAGTTCGCAACCAACTGCGCTATCCGCTACTGTGGCTGCTCGCCCTGCTTGCCTGCCCCGCAGATTTCTACTTCCGGATGAACATGTCGAAAGCGCCGAGCATCTCCATCGTCTTTATGGTGGCGGGAATCTTTCTGCTCTTCGAGGGAAAGTATCGGTGGCTCGCACCGCTCGCGTTTCTCTACTTATGGACGTACAGCATGTTCGTGATGCTGGGTGTGGCGGCGGTTGTCTGGACCGGCGTGCTGTGGTGGAGCGAGCGCCGCATCGAGTGGCGTCCGATTCTTTGGATCACCATCGGCATCGCGCTCGGCTTCATCATCAATCCGTACTTTCCGGATAACATGAGGCTGTTCTACGAACACGCTCTGATGAAGATCAAAACATCAGACTTCACGACGAGAGTCGGCGGGGAGTGGTATCCATACGGCAGTTGGGAGATTTTGCAAAACTGCTTCGTCGCTTTTGTGGCAATGTTTATCGGTTACGTCGCCTTCAACCCTACTGATCGACGACGTGCGGCGCGCCCACTTTTCTTCCTCGTCTTCGCTACTGTGCTGTTGATTATCACGGCCAGATCCCGACGCTGGGTTGAATACTGGCCTCCCTTCGCCGTACTCTTCGCCGCGTTCTCCTTGCAACCCTACTTTGATGGCGTGCGTCGCTCATTGAACCCTTCGTCGGACACCGCGGCGAGTGATACGAGCGCGGCGGGATTGCCACCTCTCGACGATTCTCCTGAAGTGGTCACGGATCGTTGGTACAAAGATTGGTATCAACTAACGGCGGTGAGCGTTGTCACGGTTGCTCTCGGCACCATAATATTTTTCAGTGCACGGTGGACGGCCAAAGACATCAGGGGGAGCGCCGCTCCTGAGCAATACCGTGGAGCAACGCAGTGGATTCGCCGCAACGTGCCGAAGGGAGAAATGATCTTCAACACGGATTGGGACGATTTCCCGATGCTGTTCTTCTACGACACGGATCACCGCTATGCGTCGGGCCTTGATCCGACTTACCTGCTTGATAAGAATCCTGAGCTTTCGCGGGCTTACGAGGATGTGACGCTCGGCAGAGAACCGAACATGGCTGAAGTCATCCGCGACCGCTTCGGCGCGCGCTACGTATTCACCGATAAGACGGACGATCACAACAACTTCTACCGCAGCGCGATGGACAGCGGTCGGTTCGAGGACGTTTACCTGGATGAACACTGCATGGTGCTGAGAGTGATGGATGAACCATCCACAAAGGACACGAAATGACACAAAGAGGAGAGGCAGTTAGTACCTAATACAGAGTTGGTCAATCATCTCTTGTCATCCATAGGTTTTTCTTTGTGTTCCTTTACGTTCCTTTGTGGAAGATAATACGAATGCCAGACAGCAAAGAATGTAGAAAACAGCTCAAGCTGAGTGCGACGCTCGTGCTTGTGATCGTCACTTTCTTCGGGTGCAGTAGGTCGACGCGGCCAACTGCTACGGCTAACAAAACTTCTGCAAGCCCCACACCGGCGACGGCCTTTGAGCGCGACCTTGATTATGTGCGTAAAGGCTCGTTCATGCGCGTCTATACAATCGCTCGCCCGGACGGCAACCCGCTCGACGCAGAGGACATTGCTTATCTCAAAGCAAATACGCATCCGGAAACAAACTATTGGATTAGAACCGATGAAGGGCGGCGCGTCATCGCCGGGACAAACTTCAACTGGTCAACTGAAAACATGCAGGCGCTCGGCAAGCGGTTCACCGTCGAAGATTACACGGGCCGGTAACAAGCGAAAGATGAAATGGCTGCCGGTAAAAGTCTCTGCTCTTACCAGCAACCATTTCGGGTTAAAGCAAACTTACTTCGCTGCTTGTTTCGCCGCGAAGCCGCCTGCCTTGATGATCGTGAGCTTGTTCGCCGCTGAACCGGCGCGAGAAACAGGTCATGTAAACGAAGGAAGCTTGTCGTATGTCATCTCTCCAAACAAGTCCGCAGGACGTTGCCGTCATGCCGCACGCCGAAACGCTTCACAAGCAACTAGAGCGTATGCGCGCGATGCTCTATAAGTATTCGGATCTGTTCTACAAGCTGATCGTCGTCGGCATCATCATGATCATCCTGATGGCCGTCGCGGGCATGACCGAAACCTTGCGCGCTACGGTGCTGATGATCCCGTTCTTTACCATCTACATCGGCGTGCAATCAGCCTACTTTCTCACCTACGTGATCTTCGCGCGCGTGTATGCCACGGGGATCGAGAAACGCCTTAATCGCCATATGCAAGACGACGTGTTGATCGCGCACCGCATCGAGGCTGAATATCTGTTTCCGCTTCGCGGCCCGCAGTTCGCAGGCGTCCCCGCGCGCTTCGGCCAAACATTCATCGGCTTCTTAACAATTCACTTCTGGTTGCTGGGGGCGGGCGTTATTGCTTTGTCGGCGTACCGCGCGTGGCAGTTGCTGCCCGCGCTGGCCGGGGAGTTTCCGCCCGTGCGGTACTACTTCATACTGCTCGGCGCGTGGTCGGTGTTGCATCTGGTTTACCTCGTGTGGTACTTCGGTGCGCGGCGCTACGAACGGCGCATCATGGAAGTGGTCGCCGGAGCTTACGGCATCACCTACCATGACGCATAATCTTTAGCTCCGGCGCGAGAAGCGAAGCAACGCTTTGCAAACTCGGATTTATGCTAAACTTTCCGCCATTAACGCCGGTTGCTAGGCTAATGTCCGGCAATCCGCGCAAGCCTTTTTAGCTGCTTTTAGGATCAAGCATGCCGAACTCAGTTATCGCAAAAGAACCCATCGGGTCAGACATTCACACAACGCTTACCGACGCACAGGGACACCCGCACACCGTTGAGCCTCGCGGACGCTACCTGCTGCTTCTGTCACTAACCGCGCTCGGCGTCGTTTACGGTGACATCGGCACATCGCCGCTCTACGCGATGCGCGAATGCTTTCACGGGCCGCACGCGATTGAGCCTAGCCCGGCGAACGTCTTCGGCGTATTGTCCCTGATCTTCTGGTCGCTCATCGTTGTCATCTCAATCAAATATCTTGTCTTCGTACTCCGGGCCGATAACCGCGGCGAAGGGGGAATTCTCGCTTTAACAGCGCTCGCCACGCCGATCAAAGTCTCGAGCAATAAAGAACGCTGGTGGCTCCTCGTCCTAGGGATATTCGGGGCGGCGCTCCTCTACGGCGAAGGCATCATCACACCGGCGATCACGGTGTTAAGCGCCGTCGAAGGTTTGAATGTCACGACGCACATTTTTGAGCCGTATGTTGTGCCGATTACGATTGTCATTCTCATCGGATTGTTTCTTATTCAAAGCAGCGGTACAGCTAAGATCGGCGCGATGTTCGGCCCCATTATGACGCTCTGGTTTGCGGTTATTGCCGCACTCGGCATCGCTGAAATTGTTTACCATCCGGGAGTGTTCGCTTCGATCAATCCGCTCTACGGCTACGACTTTTTTCTACGGAACGGTTGGCACGGCTTCCTGATTCTCGGCTCGGTCTTTCTGGTCGTCACCGGCGGCGAAGCGCTCTACGCCGACATGGGCCACTTCGGGGCGACTCCCATCCGCTATGCCTGGTTCGCACTCGTCCTTCCGGCCCTGCTGCTTAACTACTTGGGTCAAGGCGCGCTACTCATCAGCGATCCCGAGGCGGCGAGAAATCCTTTTTACCTGCTCGCCCCCGGTTGGGCGCTTCTCCCGTTAGTCGTACTGGCGACTGCCGCCGCCGTTATCGCTTCGCAGGCGTTGATCTCCGGGGCTTATTCGATCACGATGCAGGCCGTGCAACTCGGCTTGATTCCGCGCCTGCGCATCGAGCATACGTCGCTCACTGAGTTTGGGCAGATCTATATTCCGTCGATCAACTGGGCGTTGATGATCGGTTGCATCGGCATCGTCATCGGCTTCCGCACGTCGAGCAACTTGGCCGCCGCCTACGGCATCGCCGTCACTTCGACGATGGCGATTACCACCGTCATCTTCTACATCGTCGCGCGCGAACGTTGGCGGTGGAGCCGGTTGACGGCAGGGGCATTGTCGGGTTGCTTCTTCGTCATCGACATGGCGTTCTTCACCGCCAACATCATCAAGATACCGCACGGCGGATGGTTCCCGATTGTGGTCGCGATTGTGATCTTCACCATCATGACGACCTGGAAGAAAGGACGCCGAGTGCTGGCCGAACGCATTCAGGAAAGGTCGCAACCTTTCGGGGAGTTCTTGCAACAGATCGCCAGCCACCCGTTCGCGCGCGTTCCCGGCACGGCGATCTTCATGAACAGCAACGTCACAATCACGCCGCCCGCACTGCTGCACAACATCGAGCACAACAAAGTGCTGCACGAACGCGTTGTTTTATTGACCGTGAAGACGAAGCAGGTGCCGCATGTCGCGCCCGAGGAGCGCGTCGCGCTAGAGACACTCCATCACGGGATCAGCCGCGTCACGGTTAACTATGGTTTTATGGAAGATCCGAACATCCCCGAGGTGTTAGAGAGTATCAACCAACCGGGGTGGACCTTTAACCCCGCGGAAACAACCTATTTCGTCGGTCGCGAGACGGTGCTTGCCACAAAGCGTCCGGGCATGGCGCTGTGGCGCGAGAAACTCTTCGCCATGATGTCGCGCAACGCGACCACCGCGACGGCCTACTTCTGCCTGCCGCCGAATCAGGTGGTTGAGATGGGATCACAGGTCGAAATTTGAAGAATCTAAACCAGAGTTTACAAGATTGGTAGACTGAACGGGGATGAGCTGTGATGAGACTTGAGTGTATTGATCGCACCCCTTCACCACAGAGGCCGGAGAGAACACAGAGCGAGCACAGTGTGAAGGCAGAAAGGAGCAGGAAGCCTTTGACTGTCTTCCGCTTTCCAGAATCCTCTGGGGCCGTAGTGAATCTCTACTTGCCATACTCTTAACTGAAATTAGCCTAAAGGTGTGAGGTTCTTCAGTCCCTTTCTTGTTGCTGAATGAATGCTCATTCAGTATTATGTTTGCC
>JACCTF010000290.1 GCA_013812565.1 Pyrinomonadaceae bacterium
CACCGACTCCGCGCCGCTCACCTCGATGCGTCCCCGCGCGGCGAGATCAATAAGACCGGCACCGCCTTCACGCACTGTTCTGTATTCGGCGGCTTCATCGCCGAACGATTCGGCCACGCGCCACCCCTCATGCTCGACGAGGGAAGCGCCTGATGTTTCAAGCGTTTGCGCTAAAGCTGATTCTTGAATTGTGATCTGTTCGACTGCTTCGTTTATTGACATGGAGGAAAAGTTAATTGCAAAGCTTAGCGGTTACAACCGAGCGCGCGGGCGACTTGCCGGTAATCGCGGAGTTGCGCTGCTTCACGACGATGTGACGCAAGCACCTGCGGGCTTGGATGGTAAAGCGGCACAAGCAAACGTTTGTTCCATTCATGCACGCTTCCCACAGCGTCGCGCAAAGAAAGGGCATGATACTCAATGCGTCGGAGGGCGGCAAGCGCGACTCGTCCGAGCGTGGCGATCACCGGCGGATCAATTATTTCAATCTGGCGACGAAGGAAATCCGAGCAGTTCGCCGCTTCGCAATCGGTCGGCGTGCGGTTCGCTCCCGTCGAGGTTCGCGGATTACATAGCACTGCGTTAGTAATAAATATCTCGGTGCGCGGAAGATTGATAGAGTGGATGAACCGCTCGAAGTTGCGTCCCGATTGATCGCCTGAAAGAGGCACACGCGTGCGGTCGCCGCCCTGACGGCCAGGAGCCTCACCGATAAACATCACGCGCGCTTGGACCCGACCGTTGCGGTAACTCAAGACCGCCGTTCTTCCCGCCATTGCCGGACACAAACGACACTGCGCAGCTTCGGTCGCAATGGCTGCGAACAATCGATCCCTTTGTTCGTTGCAGTTTCTCATACGAACCTTTTGCTTTGTCCTAAAGCGACTTATGAAGAAAAGTTTTGCCATGAAACCGGGGCGTCAACGATCTCGCAAGATTCGCACTCGCTACTGCCGGAAATCAAACCAAGACTCAAGCTCTTAGAGGGAATGTGTACCACTAAGCCTGAAGGCTTTTCCCGTCAAGGCGTCAAAGGCCCAGGCAGCTAGATTGACCGCATCCGATGGAAGTTCATTTTGCGAAAAGGACGTTTGCCATCTCGCGTCCGTCGATACATCTTTCCTTACTGCTTTAGTAATACTTTTTCTTTCAAGGACAGGACTAACCACCATGAACATGATGGAGTCGCCATCGGCCTTTTCATAAGTCAGAACTACCGAATCGGCTGGCTCTTCTCTCCTCGGCAGAATGGCCCACCCGGAAGCCGTGTAGACTCCACCATCTCCCTTCATGAGGCTGTTGAACGATCCGTAAGCGTTGAGACTTTCTTCACCCTTTCCTTGGATCTCTTCGACTCTGTTGCTTTTCACTAAACCCGGTCGCAGAAAGCCTAAGTTATCCAGAATGGTTGCTCCGCGTTTTAACTCACTTAGGTTTGGATACGCCTTCTTCGTCAAGCACTCACCTTGAGCGATGTTAATAAAGGTCACACAAGCTTTCGCTTGCAGACGTTCGTGCCGCATAAGCTTCATCTGCCCAATTGCGAGCACATCTATCAACAGATGCAAACCTATCAACGCAATACATGCAAGAGAGATGAGTTGAGCAGTCAACCGTTTATATCTTTGGAAACCGCTTGTCTTCGCCGCGTGATCGAAGATGATTAGCGTTAAGGGAACTAGAGACACAATCAAATAGATCGAGAAAGTCGTGTACCTTGAAGAAAGCGACTGCTCGACGCCGAAACCTAATCTCCCATATGTCACCATCATCCCGGTGAGGACTGAATAAGCCCCGATCATCACCCAACCGATCATCCGTCGGACCAGCGCGAAGTCTGTTCGGAACCTTAACAGGTAGCCGCATGACAGAATGAAAAGAAGCATTGATGTTGTGCCTGTGATTACGGCAACGGTGAGCGGATGACGGCCCACCGCAAAACCGGCACCAAGAAAAGCAAGAAAGTAAAGACTGGCTTGCGACGGGCGAAGAAGCGAATTAGAGAGAGAGGGATGCAGAGCAGGCTTCTGGTAATCGTACAAGTAGGCGGCCAGATTCAGCGCAAAACCAATCACCCATAAAAGGATCAACCATTTCTTCCACAATAAATTCTTCCCCAACAAATCCTGATGTGGTTTCGACCAAGCAAGAACGGGGAGCGCTACTATCCAGCACAGGATTCCGTTGGCCGAGGAAAAAGTGCTAATCGTTGACAGGGACATGCATATTAAGAACTTGGTGCTTATGTTGAGCTTTGAGTAGGCAACGAGGATGCCGGTTGTGATGCAAGCCACCGGCATGAAGTACACAATCTGTACGCCGAATAACCAGTTGTCATACTGAATTGGAGAAAAGATAAAGAGGTTTACGACGAGGAGTGCCGGCAACCTCTGTGTGCTGCTTCCGTGCACCGTCAGCCGGTTCAAGCGGTAAAGATTGAGTGACACAAAGCAGGCGAGAAGGAAGATTACCAGCATCTCGTATTTCACGTTCCACGCCGTCAGCCATCCTAAACTGATAAAGATCACGTTTGGAAAAAACTGCCGATACTCGTTCTGCTGCGCAAACAAGTCGTTAAACCCGAGTGACCCGCGAGCGACCTTCTCGAAGATCGGGGCAAGCGCCCACTGATCCCAGTAGGGAACATCAACGCTGTACTTGTAGATAAGTATTGCGAGGAGACAGGCCGGTGAGATCGCTAAAGAGACCAGCAGCAGTGAAGCTGATTTTGATTGAAGCCAGGGGGGTCGTCGGAAGTTGTTTGATGAAACATCACGTGCGCGGCTCTTAATTTCTTGCATTTACCGAAGACCCTAAATAGAATCCCAACGTTCTTGTTGTACACATTGACTTCTTGTTTCCATCTCCAGTGTCTCATTTTGTCGGCAGTATAAGTTTTTTCTTTCCTGCGTTCAACGATGCGGGAACAATCGCCGGGCTGGTCACTGAAGCGCTCGCCGTTTTGCCGACACTGACAGATGACTACGAAGTGCTCGTCGTAAACGATGGAAGCACAGACGAAACGCCACAGGTGCTGAACCGATTAGCACATGCTTCGCCCCACGTAAAAGTTATTCATCACGCAAGCAATCAAGGGTATGGAGCGGCGCTTCGTACCGGGTTCGAACATTCGCGTAAAGATTTAATCTTTTATACGGATGGCGATGGGCAATACAACGTGCGGGAGATCACCCATCTGCTTCCACTTCTGACCAACGCCGTGGATGTTGTTAATGGGTACAAGATCAGGCGCGCCGACGGTCGCCGCCGACGGTTGCTCGGCGCACTCTACAATCAATCGGCGCGCTTGTTGTTCCGTCTTCCCATCCGCGACGTTGACTGCGATTTTCGTTTGCTGCGACGGCGTGCCCTTCAGCGGATTGAACTTTGTTCATCAAGCGGTGTGATCTGCGTCGAGTTGGTGCGTAAACTGCACGCCACGGGATGCGTCTTCGCTGAAACAGGAGTACATCACTACCCGCGTGTGCATGGACAATCACAATTCTTCACCCTGCGGCGTGTGGCTCGCACGGCACTCGACTTCTTTTTTCTCTGGTCCAAGATTGTTCTTCTGAAGCGTCTTACTCCTGATCGGTTTGGTCATCGCGAACAGGATGCAAAGGATATACGTGCCAGGGAAGAAGCACGCACTTCTTCCACCGAATAAACGCTTTAAAGTTTCAACAAGCCTCTGTTAAACTCAGTATCACTCTTCACCCCTCACGATCATTTCATCAACCCTCTTTTAGGTTGACGTTCCGTGGTAAACCGAATTTAACACCGGGTGCGTGTATGGTAATACGTAACCTGTAACAACGACTAATAATGGCAGTTTCCAAATCGTTCAACGAGTACAACGGGCGTTCCGTGCTTATCACGGGTGGTCTCGGATTCATCGGCAGCAATCTGGCCCGTCGGCTGGTTGAGATCGGTGGTGTGAGGGTAACAATCGTTGACGCATTGCTGCCGGACCAAGGCGGCAATCTATTTAACATCCACGACATCAAAGACCGCGTCGCCGTCCACGTCGCCGACATTGGCGATGATTCAATAATAAATCATCTGGTCGGCGGCGTAGATTACATCTTCAATCTGGCAGGCAACCACAGTCATCTCGAATCGATGGTCTACCCGCAGCGTGACCTGGAGTTGAACTGCACGGCGCAGTTGACTCTTCTAGAAGCTTGCCGCAACTTCAATCCGCACGTGAAGATCGTTTTCACCAGCACTCGCCAAGTCTATGGTAAGCCTGTTTACCTGCCGGTTGATGAGCAGCACCGCATCGCGCCCCCGGACATCAACGGAATCCACAAGCTTGCGGCTGAGAATTATCATCTGCTTTACAACCATGTTTACGGCACGCGCGCCGTGTGCCTGCGTTTGACTAACACCTACGGCCCGAGGCAGTTGCTCAGTCACAACCGTCAAAGCTTCATCGCTTGGTTCGTCCGTCAAGCGATAGACGGGGGTGTGATTGAACTGTTCGGTGACGGAAAACAGCGGCGCGATCTTGTTTACATTGACGATGCAGTTGAAGCGCTCTTGCTGGCAGGCGCGAGCGAGGCGGCCGAAGGCGAGATCTTCAATCTCGGCGGCGCAGAACCCATCAGTTTGTCTGAACTGGCCTATGAGTTAATCTTACTTACGGGATGTGGCTCTGTTCGCTCTGTGCCGTTCCCGCCTGAACGTCAGTTGATTGATATCGGCAACTGTTATTCGAGCTACCGCAAAATAGAGACGGTGCTTGGCTGGCGCCCCACGACTCCGCGGCGGACAGGCTTGCGGCGCACCATCGAGTTCTACCAAAGAAACCGCGCCCACTACTGGAGTTCGAATGCTGATACCCTTTCTCGATTTAACACGGCAACACAGAGAGGTTGAGGCGGAGCTTACAGCCGCACTCGCCCGCGTCATGCAGAGCGGCCTGTATACTCTCGGCCCTGAGGTCGAAGCTTTTGAAAAGGAATGGGCCGACTTCTGCGGCGTGCGCGGCGCGGCCGCCGTCGGCAGTGGCACCGATGCTTTGGCGCTCGCGCTCATTGCTTCGGGCGCGGTGCGCAAAGGTTGCCGGGACGAGGTAATCACGTCCCCGCTGACAGCCGCCTACACGGCGCTTGCGATTACGGGGGCGGGCGGCGTGCCGGTCTTCGCCGACATTGATCCGCGAACCCTGACGCTTGATCCGCAGTCGGTTGAAGAAGCGATTAACCCCCGCACGCGCGCCATCGTGCCTGTGCATCTCTACGGTCGGAGGGCCGACATGACCTCTCTCTGCGGGGTGGCCGAGCGCTACAATCTCGCGGTGATTGAAGATGCCGCGCAAGCGCACGGCGCAGCCCCATGTGGAAAGTTGCCCGGCGCTTGCGGTCTTGCTGCCGTTTTCAGTTTCTATCCGACGAAGAACCTCGGTGCTTGCGGCGATGGCGGCGCGATTGTGTCGAATGATTTGGCCTTGATCGAACGAATCAAAACTTTGCGACAGGGCGGACACGCAACCGCGCTGCAGGGCAAGACTGAGGGCCGTAATTCGCGTTTAGATGAAGTTCAAGCGGCACTGCTGCGCGTCAAGCTCCGTTATCTTGACAAATGGAATTTGAAGCGCCAAAGCCTCGCTGCCCTTTATAATGAAGCGCTACTGAAGCAGACAGCCCTGCAAACACCTCTAGCCGATGAGCCGGGGTCGCATGTTTATCACCTCTACGTTGTGCAGCATCCGAAGCGTGAGGGGCTACGCGCGCATCTCGCCGCGCGCGGCATTGAATCAATGATCCACTACCCATACCTGCTTCATCAACAACCTTTATTCCAGCGAAACGAGCAGCGCCGGTTGCCTACGGCTGAGCGCGTTGTGAAAAACATTCTCTCACTGCCTCTCTACCCTCAAATGAGAGTGGAAGAAGCGGTCGCGGTGGCAAAGGCAGTTCGCGACTTTGAAGCGTTAAAGCCGCAAGATTGATGCATACTTGCGTGGGAGAGAAGCAACCGGCTACAGAACTATTTTCCGCGCGATACAAATCGCCGAGAGACCAAACTTTAATCTCGCTTGTGGGTGCTGCAACAAGCGTGCTTCGCCTTGGAGGGTGCTCGTCAATAGACGATTTAACCATCGAAGCTGCGGCGAAAGGGGTTTCACATCAGAGCCGCTATCAGCGAGTCCGATAGGCTTCAGCACAAGTCGTCTTAACATCGCGAGGGGAAGCAACCGCGAGTTGGCATACGTGGCACGCAAGATTTTGAACCCGACGCCCTCCATCCTTTCAACCAACTGACCGAGACGGTAGCGCCGCTGTGTACCCAGAGCTTGATCATGGCCGCTGCGCATCCACTCGTAAGCGGCGGCACGCACGAAAGCGATCCCCCCCGGTCGAAGCACGCGGTACATCTCGCGCATGGCACGCTCGTCCGACCGCGCGCCAGGCAGTTGAACCAAGACATCAAAACTTGTGAGCAGGTCGAAGCTCGCATCGGCAAATGGTAGATCCGTTACCGATGCTTGGGTCAGGCGCGGGTGCCGCCGTGCGCGGCAGAACTGAAGCGCATCAGAGATCAGATCGATCCCGACGACAGGCCCTCTTCCAGCATATCGTTCAAGCCACGTGAGATTGCCCCCCGTCCCACATCCAGCGTCAAGAATGGACCGGGTCTTCCCCGGCGCGGGCAGGCAAAATGGATCGAGCAGCGCGGCCGTGATTTCACGCATCCCGGTAAACCACCAGAATTCTTCTTCCAAAGCGTAGAGGTGGGCATAATCATCTGTCTGCATGCCAAGTAAGAGTTCGGGGTGCGGAGTACGAAGTGCGGAGTTTTTAACTTCAAACCCCGCACTCCGTACTTAGAACTTCCGTAAGCAGCCTCCGCCGTCAAGAACGAGCTGCACTTCCAAGCCGTTTGTTGATCTCGTCCCAGTTAACCGTGTTCCACCATGCTTGCAGATATTCGGGACGACGATTTTGATATTTGAGGTAGTAAGCGTGTTCCCACACGTCATTACCGAGAATGGGTAGATGGCCCATCATTACGGGGTTGTCTTGATTGGGCGTCGTGACAATCTCGTACTTGCCCTGCCTTGAGCGCACCAGCCATACCCAGCCTGAGCCGAACTGACGAGCGCCGGCATCGTTAAACTGCTTCTTGAAAGTGTCGAAGCCGCCGAAGGTCTTCTTGATCACCTCGGCGATTTGGCCGGAAGGTTCGCCGCCGCCCTGCGGCTTCATGATCTGCCAGAACATCGTGTGGTTGACATGCCCGCCGCCGTTATTCCTCACCGCCGTACGTATATCCTCGGGCACACTGTTCATGTCGCGGATCAACTCTTCGGGACTCTTGTTTTGCAGGGCCGTGTGCTTGGCGAGCGCTTCGTTTAACCGGGTGACATAAGTTGCGTGGTGCTTACCGTGATGGAGTTGCATTGTTTGCGCGTCGATGTGCGGCTCCAACGCGGCAAAGTCGTAAGGGAGCGGCGGCAGCTTATGAGGTCTACTGCTTTGCGCTGAACTTGTGGCGGCAGTGGTTTGCGCAAACACCCCGTCTCTATTGGCGACTGCCGGTTTAACAATCAATGATGCAAAGCCGTATGTCGCGCCCAAGAGCACGGCACGCCTCGATATGTTCATTGCTTCCTCCGTGTATTCAAAAGTTTACGCTTAACCTTAAATGAACGATCAAGCAAGTGCGAACCGTACTGGTAATACGTAAACTTCCCGTTCCGGCTCGCCGCTCAAACGCTCGCGACTTTTGCTCGTCGCTTAGCTAGCTGCCTGCTTGCTTTAATCGTTTATTGATCTCGTCCCAGTTGACCGTGTTCCACCATGCGGCCAAATAGTCAGCGCGCTTGTTCTGGTACTTGAGATAGTAAGCATGTTCCCACACGTCATTACCCATAATCGGGTACTGACCGTTCATCAATGGATTGTCTTGGTTGGGCGTGCTCAGCACTTGAAGCTTGCCGCCGCTGCCCTGCACCAGCCAGGCCCAGCCCGATCCGAACTGCTTGGTTCCGGCTTCATTGAACTGCTTCTTTAAGGATTCAAAATCGCCGAAGGTGCTGCGGATGGCGTCGGCGATTTGACCCGATGGTTCACCGCCGCCGTTCGGTTTCATGATCTGCCAGAACATTGTGTGGTTGACATGCCCGCCGCCGTTATTCCTCACCGCCGTGCGTATATCCTCGGGCACACTCTGAAGACCGCGCACCAATTCTTCGGGACTCTTGTTTTGCAGGGCCGTATGCTTGGCGAGCGCTTCGTTTAACCGGGTGACATAAGTTGCGTGGTGCTTACCGTGATGCAGTTGCATTGTTTGCGCGTCGATGTGCGGCTCCAACGCGGCAAAGTCGTAAGGGAGCGGCGGCAGCTTATGAGG
>JACCTF010000292.1 GCA_013812565.1 Pyrinomonadaceae bacterium
GAACACACCGGCAATAGCAACGCTGTTCCACCTTTGCCGTCGGCGAGCGGATCGGCGACGCCTGACAAGGCGCCCAAACGTTCGGTCGAGATCGCGCTCAACAACAAGAGTGACGAGGCTGTTTCGCGAAGCACCAAGACTGATCGAAACAAAACCCGGCCAGTCGCAAATAAGACCCCGAAGCCAGTCAGCGAACAGCCGAGAGCGGTCGGCAATAAGGGAACGCCGCAGCAGCTTGTCCGTGAAGCCGAGCAGAAGTACCAAGCGGCGATTGTACTTCTGGGCCGCGATGTTAACCGTTCACAGATTGACCCGATAGCGCTTGCTCAATTTGAAAGAACTCTTACCGCTATCGACCAAGCTATTGCGGACACACGGCGAGCGGTACGCGCCAGCCCGGACGATCCAGTTGCTGTGCAGTATATGCTGAGTGCTTATGCAAAGAAGGTCGAAGTGCTCGAAGAAATGACTACTGCGAGGAGAACTCCATGAGAATCAGGGTTTCATTCAAACAACGCATAATCATTCATCTCGCCGTCGCAGTCATGTATTCACCTGGATGCTTCACCCAGGGCCTCTACGAGTGGAGCCGTACAAGTGTGTATGTGTAAAAGACCTTTAATAATCTTCTTTCTAATGCTGACCGTGAGCAGTTGCTTGATAGCGACAAGTCGGCAAGCGTGGGCCATCGCGCAACAAGCGGCAAGCGAGCGCAGGCTTGCGCGTGGCAGCAAAGTAATCGTGCGCAATCGTTCGGGTCGGATCACCATTACGGGATGGGAGCGCGAGACTATCCAAGCAACGGCAACAGGCACGCATCGCGCCGAAGCAGTATCGGTCAGGATCACCGAAGCAACATCGCCTGCCGAAGCTTTACTGATCACGCCCGAAACGGGCAGCGGCAGGATTAACCTGGAGGTGAAGCTTCCACATTATGCCGGGGTTGAGCTGGTGAGTAGCAGCGGGGATGTTGAGGTCACAGACTTTAATGGGCCGATTGCAGTAGATAGCGGCAGCGGCAGCGTCAATGTGAACCGTGTCGATTCGCTCGAAGTCCGCGCCCGTAGCGGTGATGTGATCGTAAACAATGTAAGCGGTCAAGCAACACTCGCGAACGTCAGCGGAGACATCATCGCCAAAAGTATTAAAGGCGATCTTACGGCGCAGGTTAGAAGCGGTAATGTGCGTGTTGAGAATGTTGTCGGTCTACTAAACATTACTATTACAAACGGGGGTCTGACGGTGCAGAACGCCGGAAGTGATGTGCGTGTTGCGTCGATCAGCGGCGACATCACCGTGCAGTGTGCGAAAGGCAGTGTTGAAGCAAATACGACAAGCGGTTCGATCACGTTAACTGGTATTGACGGCGACGTTGAGGCAAAGACCACAAGCCAAGGCATCATGTGGACAGGCGCTCTGCATTCAGGCGGTCGCTATCACATGAAGTCTCTGTCTGGTGAGGTGCGAATGGTAATACAAGCGGATAGTCCAAGCTTTACCGCAACGCTCGCGTCCTACAGCGGCGAGATCGAGACGGACTTTCCGCTCAAGCTCGAAACGCCCTTCCAGCGCGGCTCTATCGGTCGCCGCATCACTGGTCACTACAATGTTGAAGGGAATGTTAAAGAGAAGGTTGAAGCAAGTGTTGGACAAAGTGCTGGCCGAGCGCAAATTACGCTTGAGTCATTCAGCAAAGCAGTTGTGCTTAAACGTGCCGCGACGGTTGCGGCCAAAAACTGTTGGAAGGAACAGAGATGAAATACAAATTGATGGTCGCATTTCTTATCGCGGCGACAACGGTCGCGGCTGTAGTACAAACCACAAACAGCTTCGCGCAGAACGAACGTTCGGAAGACAGTGACTTTCAAGAGCGCGACGAAACTCGTCAGACATATCAACTCTCGCCTGGTGCTCGTGTCGAAGTTTCGAGCATTAGCGGCTCGGTTGACATCGAGACCGGGAACACCGATCAAGCGGAGGTTCACATCATCCGCACGGCGCGACGCCGCTCCGACCTTGAGTATCGCCGGATCATCGTCGAGCACACGCCGACAAATCTGTCGGTGCGCGGTGAGCAGGATCGCGACCATCGTCCACCGCGCGGCGTTGAGGTTCGTCAGCGCGTGATACTCAAGCTTCCACGCCAAGTCGATCTCTCAACGAGCAGCGTCAGCGGTTCGGTACGCATCGGCGGGGTGGATGGTCCGGTTAAAGTAAGCAGCGTCAGCGGCTCGGTCACGATGAGTGATGCCGGAGGCGATGTTCGCGTCACGAGCGTGAGCGGCTCAGTTCGTATCGGTGAAGTGAAGGGCGGAGTCCGCGCCAGCAGCATTTCAGGAAGTTTAGACGTGGAGCAGGCCGTCGGGTACTTGGATGTGTCAAGCGTTTCAGGCAGCGTGTCGGCCACCATTGCACGACTTGCCGAGCGTGGTCTGAGCATTAAGAGTATCAGTGGCCCAGTTGAACTTCGCTTCAGCGACGACGTGAACGCGGACCTTCAGGCAGACAGCATCAGCGGCGGAGTTCACGTCGATGTGCCGAATGTAACGTTGCAAGGAAAGTTGAATTCTTCGAACGTGCGTGCGCGGATCGGCGCAGGCGGCGCGCCGATTATCATCTCCAGCGTCTCCGGCAATGTGCGACTTACGCGCGGCACATAAAGAGGAAAGAAGGCAGAAAGAAGCTGGCAGTCGATAGCTTTCTGCTTTCTATCTTCCCTCTGTGCATCTCTATGCTTGCTACGTGTCTCTGCGGTGAAACGTTTTCACACTTCATGTCACTTACCGTTGAAGCAAAATCTATTCTAAGGGAGAAACTTAATGATGAAGAAAAGTTGGCTCGCATATCTCACACTAAGCGGCGCGGTGTTGTCGATCTCATGCGCTTTCGTTGGAGCTATTCAACCGCAGCAGGGTCAAGAAGCGGCGCGTAGTGAGTCAGCCTGCTGCGAAAACAACCGCTACAGCGTTCACAGACGTGGCAGACAGCTTGCCTCGCACTGCGAGGTTAAGGAGCAGACGCTACAGCCTGCGGCCGGGGGGACGATCAGTGTCGATGGTCGGCAAAACGGCGGGGTAAGAATCAACGGCTGGGAGCGTGGTGACATCCTCGTTCGTGCGTGTATTCAGACGGCAGCCGACACTGAGGCGGAAGCGCGCGAACTAGCAGCACAACTTCGTGTTCAAACCACTGGAGCGCAGATTCGCGCTGAAGGACCAGAGAACAGCGAAGATCGCAGTTGGTCAGTGAGCTTTGAAGTCTTCGTTCCGCATGAGTCCAACCTTTCGCTGCAAACTCATAATGGCGGCATCCGCATTGATGATGTGCGCGGACAGATAAAGTTTGCGGCAAGCAATGGCGGCGTCTCGCTGAAAGCTCTGGGCGGAAGCGTGCGTGGCAGCACGACCAACGGAGGTTTATCAATCGACCTCGCAGGAAACAGTTGGAACGGTGAAGGGCTTGACGTCCGGGCGACAAATGGTGGCGTCAAGATGTCGGTGCCCGAAAACTATTCGGCGCGTTTGGAGACCGGCACCGTTAATGGCGGCTTGCAAGTGGACTTTCCCGTTACCGTACAGGGACGCATCAACAAAGAACTCTCTTTTACGCTTGGCTCCGGCGGCTCAATGGTGCGTGCGTTAACGACCAACGGCGGAGTCGTCATCAAGCGCAAAGCGGCAGAGTGAAGTGATGAGTGATGATAGGTCAACGGATCGTGAGCGACGATAAGTAATCAATGCCAAGTATTTGCTTTTGTCCTGTTACTCAGCGCTCATCACTTACTGTATGAGGATCTTCAAGGCGTAGTTTCATCCGGGCGGCTTCCGGCCTGACGCGGGCGCATTGATTCATCGGTCGGAGTTGAAGCTTGACGCCGCGTTATTTCGCGTATGGCGAACTGTGCGGCTTCTGCAATCTTAGGATCAGGCGAGGCAGTATATAGATCGATGCGATCAAGCGTCTCCGCGTCTCCGCTGCGTGCCAGCACTTCGAGCAGCTTGACCCGCGTTTGCGGCTTCGCCTGATCGAGAAACATATAGAGCGGCGCGGGGCCTTCGAGTTCCGACAAGTAGGTATAAGCTTGGTTGCGACGCTCTGTAGAGTCGAGCGCACGGACGATGGCAAACAGCGCCTCCTTTTTTCCCATGCGGTAGAGCGCCCAATCAAGCGCTAATTTAACGCGCTCGTTTTTTTCTTGAAGACGGTAGCCTTCGACAAGTTTGCGCTCTTTTACGGCGGCGAGTCTGGCTAGTTCCTCGGCGGCGCGCTGCCGCAGCAGCGGATCGCGGTTTGTCAATTGCCGTGCGGCAGCCGTCGCATCACCACGCGCCATAACTGCTTTATCTTCTTGCGCAGCATCCGTCTGCACGATGTCACGTGATTGAGCTTTCGCAACCACCGCCCAATTCCCCCCGCAGGGTGTAACCAACAGCAACAACAATAAGCCGCTCAGCTTTATAACTACTGTCATGTTTTTGCTTATGATGAACCGCATCATCTCCCCCCAATCTTCGCTTGAGGATAGCATTATCCACCTTCAATAAATTCTAGCCGAGCCACATTGTTGGTTGGTTCGTCGGCACCTTTCAAGTATGTGACGCGTCACAAATCTAAAATTCACTTTCGTTCGTAAATTCAACGAGCTTTCGTTTTCAAGACCTGAGAATGTAGCCAAAAGGTTTTAGCAAACACGTCTTCACGTCTTGTAATCTTTTTATCCCTTGCCGGATTACTTCGCCTGGCCGCTCACATTTCGCCGCAAACCCGCCTCGTTAAGGTTGAGTTCATTTTCCGGTATCACTTCAACATTCGGAAACTGCTTGCGCAAGGAGTCGATGAACAACTTGGCATTACCAACAACGATGATATGCGCGCCGCTGGCGGCCAGACGCATCCCCGCAAGACGCTGCACGTCGCTCGCCGCCACTGCTTGTACGCCCTCAATGTACTTGTTGATTTCATCCAACTGTAATCCGTAAAGCGCCAGTGACGCGACCTGCTCGACAAGGCCGGCAGAGGTTTCTAACATGCGCGCATAAGTGCCAATGAGCGCGGCTTTGCGCGGAACAAGTTCCGCCTCAGGAACTGACGCGCTCGCTAAGCGCCCGACTTCGCCGATCAACAACTGTGCTACTTCGGCCCCGGACTCGTTCTTGGTTTGCGTTAATGCGATGAATGAGCCGACATCGCGGCGCACCTCAAGCGTGCTGCCCGCGCCGTAACTTAAACCGCGCTTGATGCGAATCTCTTGATTGAGCCTGGCTGAGTATCCGCCGCCGAGAATGGAGTTGGCGACGAGAGCGCGGAAGTAATCCTCGTCTGTGCGCCGTAGCCCCCGGCGCGCGACAACTACCGCAGCCTGCCCGGCGTCCGTCTTGTCAATTACCACAACACGCGCTTTGCCTTCCGTTCCAGAGCTCTTCACCACTTCGGTGCTCGGCGCAGGCAGTTCCGTGCTTGGCTTAATCCAGTCATTAAACAAACGCTCGGCGAGCGCGAAGGCGGCATCGGGTGTGATCTGACCGCCGAGGACTAGAATCGCGTTATTGGGTCGGTAGTAAGCGGTATGCAGCCGTGCGATGTCGTCGCGTTTAATGCCTGTGATCGTCTCGGGCGTTCCTCCGAGTGAATGCCCATACGGCGCATCGCCGAAGACCACGCGCGACGCAACAAAGCGTGCCAGCGTGCCCGGCTGGCGCAAGGCGACGCTCAAACTATCGAGCGTCTGCTGACGCTGTCGTTCAATCTCTTCCTTCTTGAAAGTTGGATGGCGCACAACATCTGCAAGGATCTCCATCGCGGGATCAATCTTTGCCGCCATCACGCTTAGGGTAACGGTGGACGCATCCCAACGAGCATCCGACTCAAGCGAGCCGCCAAGCTTTTCAATCGCTTCAGCAATCTCCGGCGCACCACGCGAGGCGGTTCCTTTGGTCAAGAGCGTTGCGGTCATGTTTGCTAATCCCGCAAGTTGCGGCGGATCGACTTCGCTGCCGTTCTTAATGGTCATCTGCGCCGAGACAAGAGGCACGCCGCTGCGCTCAATGACGATAACGCGCAAACCGTTTTTTAAAGTTCTCTCGACTGGCTGCGGAAAGCGCACCGAGCGCGGAGCCGTTGGAGGAGGAGGAGTTTGCTGCTGCCCAAGCGATGTTGTGGGCATGATGATCATCATCATCGCAAACGCAGCGGCAAGCATTCGTGTGCGGTTGGAGATTGTGGTTGAAATATTCAATTCTAGTTCCCTCCTTCACTGTCGCGCGTTTGTTACGACCGGCTTCCTCGCGCAGCTTCGATCTGTTTGTTACTAAGCAGAGTGTTTTGCGTCGGAGTGTTTTGCGCCGGGCGCGCGGATTCCGGC
>JACCTF010000299.1 GCA_013812565.1 Pyrinomonadaceae bacterium
ACACCGTTCGGGTTAATGATCGTGCGGTCGCCCGCCGTGTCGCGATTCCGATTGCTGTCAATGCCGGACTGCGGCGTGATGACTTGTCCTGATTGAGCCTGGAAAATTCCGTTCAAGGAATAGCCACCGAGCACATTGCGAAGGAAACCGTTACCGCTGCGATTGAAGAACGGCAGTTCGTAGTTGAATGAAGTGACAAAGCGGTGCGGGGAATCAATCGCTGAGAGTCCCCGCTCGTTGCGATTAAAGAAATCCTCCGGGCGACGCGGGTTAACGGCGCTTGAATTTAGTTCATTCGTGGCGTCGTCAATCGCTTTGCTAAACGTGTAGGCAGCGGTCGCCGCAAATCCGCGACTGAAGCGGCGCGTGAGACTGATCGATCCGCCGTCATACTGAGAGTTGCCTCCGGGTTCGAAGAACGTAATGTTCGACGTAAAGCCGAACTCATCGAGACGTCTGGGAAAACGTCGATCAGCAATGACACTGCCTTCTTCATCAAACACTTGGTTCAAGCCGAGGCTTCCGAGCGTTGGCAGTCCGGCGAGTTGCGCTGCCGAGGGACTATTGAAGAAGGTCGGAATGATTAGTCGATTGTAATTAACCGTGCCGCCGGTCAAGCGAGTTTGAATCGGCAGGTGACGCCCGCGCGTGCCGAGGTAACGCAGTTCGAGCGCGGTCGTCGGCGTTAGCTGACGCTGGTAAGAGAGTGTAAACGACATGATGTAGGGTTCCGTCGGGTCGCCGATAAAAGCGCCGGTTGCGCTGCGTGCGTCTGCCGTGGTGTTGGGCGGAATCGGGCGCGGCGGCAACCCACCGCTCTGCAGAAACGGCGTGCCGACACCCGCCGTTTCCGGGTCTAACTCTTGTTGAAATTGCGGGGGCAATTGCAAGAGGTAAAGGTTCTGAAACGTTTCGTAATAGGTGAGCGCAAAGCCGGAGCGAATTGCACTTTGACCTTGATCACCGAAGAATAATCTTCCTAAACGGCTGTTGCCCTGGGGCGAGTAAGCAAGTCCGACGCGCGGGCTGAAATTGTTTCTATCGGCGCGCGGGCGTCGGAAGTCGATCACGCCCGGCACGCTTGAAATCGCATTCAAGTCTTGCAGATTAGCGTCGCGCGGAATCGTCAGGTACTCATAGCGAAGGCCAAGATTCAAGGTCAGGTTCGGGGTCACTTTGTAGTCGTCCTGACCGAAGAAGTAGAACTTCTTTTGGTTACCCGTGAAAGCCGAACTGCCGACGCCGCGTAAGGCGAGATCACCGGGCACTTCATCGCGAATGAGATTGTTGAAATCAGTATAGACATAATCGCCGCGACCGCGCGGCAGGAAGAAGCTCGTGAAGATCAAGAAGCGTGTCTCCACGCCGAACTTGAAACTGTGCCCGCCGCGTACGTAGTTGATGGCGTCGTAGATTTGGTAGCTATTGTTAAAGCCGCCCTGTGGCAGATCGCTGTTCGGACCGAGCGCAAGGTTGAGCGGCGTGACAGTGATGTTTGAAAAGTCGTTGAACCCTTGGTTGAGCAGCGGCCGGTCATCGAGCACGCGCTTGTAGGAAAGGCGAAGTTCGTTGACCGTGCTCGGGCTAAACGTGCTCACCCAAGTCGTCGAGAACAAGAGGTTTTTGAGCAGCACCTGATTAGCGAACTGCGGGTTGCCGTTGCCGGGTTCAAGCGTTGTTGAAAAGTCTTGGGTATAGCGATAGCGAAATTGATCGCGTGTTCCCGGAAGATGATCGATGTTTAGTTGATATTGATTTTGCTGCGAACCGCCGGGTGTGACGACTGAGGCATCGCCAAACGGGATGGGCGTACCGAGCACGTTAACGTTTGTCGTGGCGATTGACGGAAGAACGAGATTATCGCGCAGAAGGTTGACTACATAGGAGCTTGCGCCCGGCAGAGCAGCAATCCGCGCTAAGCCTTCTTGAGTCGGAGCCGAGTAGGTAATGCCCGCGCCTTCGCCGCTGATAGGGTTGCGTTGCAATGCGCCGAAGAAGAAGAGTTTGTTGCGAATGAGCGGGCCGCCGAAGGTCATGCCGTAACGCACGTCTTTTGTTTGCGGTATCTCATTGATATCGCCATTACGAATGAGAAATTCTTCAGTGGTCGAAGCGGAGTTCAATCGTTGGTGCTGCAAATAAGCGAAGCCTGAACCGTGAAACTCGTTCGTGCCGGAGCGCGTCACGATATTGAAAACTCCGGCCGCGCCCGTGCCGTATTCGGCGTTGTAGTTGTTTGTCAGCAGTGAGACTTCGTTAATCGCATCCTGAATAATTCCAACCTCGCGACCCGTAATGCTTGGATCGTTGTTGTCTACTCCGTCAACATTGAAAGTGTTGGCGCGCGGGCGCGTGCCGCCGACCGACCCACCATCGCCGGAAACACCGGAGGCTTGCGCGACCACATTCGGCGCAAGCAGAGAGAGCGAGCGCGGATCGTTGAAGATCGGAAGATCTTGCACCTGCCGTGTCTCGTAATTTCTGGCAAGTTGCGAGCTATCGGTTTGCACAAGCGCTTCGCTCGACGCCGTAACCTCAACAACTCCGCCCGCGACGCCTGCGGCTTGCAGCGTTACGTTAACGCTTGATTCTTGATTCAGTACGATGCGCACATTCTGCATCGCCGTTTGAAATCCGACATTCTCAATGTTCATCGCGTACTCACCGACGGGAACGTTCGGGAAACTGTACGCGCCCGCTTCGGTTGTTTGCGTGGTCAGGACTTGGCCCGTAGCTTTGTTGTTGAGCGTCACCGACGCGTTAGCAACCGCGGCACCGTTGGCGTCGAGCACCGTGCCGGTGATCGACCCGCCCGTCGCCTGAGCAAAGGCGTGTGTTGCCGACATCAAAAACAACAGAGCGATTGATAAAAACAGAATTGTCTTGCGATACATATGATGAGCCTCCAAAGCTTGCTTATTCCTTTAACATCTCGGCGCGAATGATCCCTCGTTGATGAATGATTCAGCCGCTTTCCGAAAATTCGTATTTAGTTGTGCGAGCGAAGAAGCGTGCTGCTTCTCTCAATGTGATAAATGCAAAGGTTATGCCGACGTATCAGTTTGTGTTGTGATGTTCGGACTGATGTCGCTTTGGTGGAGCCGAGGTGAGGATCAAGGCGCTACATAAATTGCCGTTTTCGGAGTGTCTATGGATTGCTGAATAATCGACAAGAAGCCGTTTTCCATAATTTCGGAAGAGTCTCGTTAGGCACACGGCAACGAGCGTTGCTTCCAACTACTCAATAGTGAGGACTGAACGATAGTGTTGCTAAAAGTTCTAACTCCGCCCGAGAGCAAGGCGTTGCGTGAGAAGGTGATGACCTGCGCACCGGACACGGCTTCTAGCCGCTCGACCATCTGCCGGTAGAGATGCGCCCCAGCCGGTCCGGTTCCTTGACCGGCATTTTCTTTAACAGCATCGCATCCACGACGCTGAAGATCGCCGTGTAAGCGCCGATTCCGAGCGCGAGCGTAATCACAGCGACAGCCGTGAAGCTGGGCTTCTTAGCGAGCATCCGCACACCGTATCGCAAATCTTGCCGCGGGGTCTTCATCGTTCACATCTCAACTGAGAAGGGGACGAGGGGCAGGGGACGGGGGCCGGGAAGAACTGCTTAGCCTGCTCCCGGTCCCTTCTCTACTCGTGCCGCAACGCGACCATCGGATCAACGCGAGTCGCTCTGCGGGCCGGGATATAGCACGCGATGAGCGCTACGCTGGCGAGCAATAATGAGACTCCAACGAAGATCAATGAATCAGTAGCACTTACTCCATAGAGCAAGCTCGCCATCACGCGCGTGACGGCAAACGCTCCGGCTAAACCTACTGCGACTCCTAGAGCCGCGGGTATCATGCCCTGGCCCACCACTAACTTGAGCACATCACCCCTTTGTGCTCCTAAAGCCATGCGGATGCCGATCTCATGTGTGCGCTGCGTCACCGCGTAGCTCATCACCCCGAAGATGCCGACCGAAGCTAGCAGCAACGCGACCAAAGCAAAGCACCCGAGCAGCAGCATCGTGAAGCGGCGCGGCGCGACGGATTGCGCGACTCGCTCGCGCATCGTCCGCACCTCCCAGATCAGTTGATCTTTATCAATCGCTTTGATCGCGCCGCGAACAGCAGGCGCCAGACTCGCCGGGTCTGCACCAGCCGAGCGCGCCACTAAAACCATCTGGCGGTCGGGAGTCTGCAGGAACGGAACGTAGTACTCC
>JACCTF010000361.1 GCA_013812565.1 Pyrinomonadaceae bacterium
GCCTACTACCGGGCGACGGGCGAGCGGCGGCTGCTCGATGCCGGGATTCGCTTTGCCGATTATGCTGACTCACAATTGGGTCCGGGAAAGAAACCGGCGTTTGCCGGTCATCCTGAAATAGAGATGGCGCTCGTCGAACTCTACCGCACAACCAAACAACGACGTTATCTTGAGTTCGCCAACTACTTATTAAATGCTAACCGCCCCGAACTGAACCTCAACGAACGTGACATCGCTTACACTTTTAGCGGCGTCCCATTTGTTTCTCGTCAAAAGTTCGAGGGTCACTCCGTCCGCGCGATGTACGCGGCCAGCGGCGCGGCGGATTATTTTGCCGAGACCGGCGATGCCGGGTTGATGAACACACTCGGAGGCTTGTGGCAGGATCTGGTCACGCAAAAAATGTACATCACCGGCAGCGTCGGCTCGCGCGAGGTCGGCGAGGCTATCGGCGAGCCGTATGAACTGCCAAACGAGCAGGCCTATACAGAGACCTGCGCCGCCATCGGTAATTACATGTGGAACTGGCGCATGCTGGCAATCACCGGCGAAGCCCGGTTCGCTTCAATCGGCGAGCGCGCGCTATATAACGGCGTTCTCTCGGGCGTGTCTCTCGCAGGCGATCACTACTTCTATCGTAATCCGCTCAGCGCCCTCGGGCGCACGGAGCGCAAACCCTGGTACTCGACGACCTGCTGCCCGCCTAACATTCAGCGGACGCTCGCATCTCTGCCGGGCTACTTCTACAGCACGAGCGCCGCGGGGCTTTGGACGCACCTTTACCATAACTCGCAACTCGATTGGCAACTGGAGGACGGGCAAAAGATTCGCGTATCGCAGCAGACCGATTATCCGTGGAAGAACGTCGTCGAGTTCACCGTCTCACCCGAATCGAAGGAACGCTTCAGCCTTTTCCTACGCATCCCGGAATGGTCCGACCGCACGCGCGTGAGCGTCAACAACGGAAGCGAACAAGACATCTCTCAGCCCAACGGTTACTACGAGCTGAATAGAACCTGGCAGACAGGTGATAAAGTTCGCTTGACGTTTGACATGCCGGTAAAACTGATTGAGGCGAATCCGCGCGTCCGCGATAATTACGGACGGGTTGCGGTGCAGCGAGGGCCGCTCATTTATTGTCTCGAAGGAGTGGGCAGCGACCAGCCTTCTCCGTTCGATGTTTCTCTCGTGGTTGATGAAAATTTAACGGATGATTTCATCCCTGAATTTCGTTCTGACTTGCTGGGTGGCGTGACGGTGATTCGCGCCAAAGCAGTAGCAGTAAAAACCCCGCACACGCAAAGCCCGCTCTACCGCGAGCTAAACCAACAAGGTCTGCCTGAGAGCAGACAAGTTGAGGTCACGTTGATACCTTATTACTCATGGGCTAATCGCGGCCCTTCAGAGATGGAAGTCTGGCTACCCTGGGCACGTCAAGCGAAGCAGAATTAATTGTCATACAATCTCACCCTAAAATGTTTGGAGTAATAAAGGAAAATGAATTTAGGAGACATGATGAGAATCAAATCGACGATCAGCTATCTGTTGCTCATCTGCATGTTGCTCGGATCACTTCAAAGTTTGGTGATGGCGAAAACCCAAAGATCAAATTCTAAATCGACGAAGGGAAGTGTGGTGAAGAACCGCCAACCCCTGCCGCAAAATGCGTTCAACCTGCTGCCGCTGACCGCCGTCAAACCGCGCGGCTGGTTGCGTCGTCAGTTGCAGATTCAAGCCGACGGGATGAGCGGGCACCTTGATGAAATCTGGCCCGACGTTGGATCGAACAGCGCATGGCTTGGCGGCACGGGTGAGGGTTGGGAGCGCGGTCCTTATTATGCGGACGGACTGATTCCTCTCGCGTATTTGCTCGATGATCCGAAGCTGATCGCGAAGGCTAAGAAGTGGGTCAACTGGACGCTTGAGAATCAAAGACCCGACGGCGGAATCGGCCCCGCAAAAAATAAAGATTGGTGGCCGAATATGATCATGTTGAAGGTGCTCACGCAGTATCATGAAGCAACGAATGATCCGCGCGTGATCCCGCTGATGACGCGCTACTTTCAACATCATCTGCGCCATATAGACGAGCAACCGCTCAAGGAGTGGGCCATCTTTCGCTGGGCTGACGAGGTTGTAAGCGTGCTGTGGCTTTACAATCGCACCGGCGACAAACAACTGCTCGATCTCGCCCGCAAACTCCACGCACAGGGTTTTGATTGGCGTGGTCATTACGAGAAATTTCCGTTCACCACCAAGACCACAAAAGAACAGATCGGGTTGAAAGCCGGTGCGAATCCCAACACCGCCTTGAGCGCTCACGGAGTCAACATCGCGATGGCGCTCAAAACCTCGCCCGTCTGGTCGGTTGTCTCCAATGATCAAGCGGATCGAAGAGCCATCTATCAACAGTTCGGTGAACTGGATAAATATCATTTTCTGCCGAACGGTATGCACAGTGCCGATGAACACCTCGCCGGGACGGATCCGACACAGGGCGTCGAACTCTGTGCGGTGGTCGAAGCGATGTTCTCCTTGGAACACAACATCGCCATCCTTGGCGATCCGGCACTCGGTGATCGTTTGGAAAAAATCACCTTCAATGCTT
>JACCTF010000362.1 GCA_013812565.1 Pyrinomonadaceae bacterium
ATTGCGCAAGGTGCGGCCAATTTGGTGAATCCATTCTTCGGCGCGCCGCCCGGCGTGGCGATGCTCGCGCGCTCTGTAGCGAGTGCCCGCGCGGGAGCGGTGAGCCGCGTGTCGCTCATCGCGCACAGTCTTGTGCTGCTTCTCTTTCTTGTCCCGCTTCGTAGTTTAATCAGCCATATCCCCGTCCCCGCGCTTGCCGCCGTGACAGTCGTTGTCGGGTTTCAGTTGATCGACTGGAAGAGATTTGCAGCGTTCAAACGCATGGGTCGAACGGATGTCTGGTTGTTTCTGCTGACTTTTTCGCTTGTCGTATTAAGCGACTTGATCATCGGCGTCGGCATCGGCTTTCTGCTCGCGATGATTCTCTTCATCGAGCACGCGGCGGATTCCACCAGTCTCGAAACTATCAACCGCCCACACGATGTTCCATCAACAAAGGTTGAAGATCTTCAGGCATATCGTTTAATCGGCCCGCTCTTTTTCGCTTCAAGCGAAAAGGTGTTGAGCCAACTCAAGACTGAACTCACGGCCAAGACTTTGATTCTCGATCTCGAAGCCACCGGGCCGACCGATTCAACCGCCGCCGACCTCTTTAGAAAAGTTTTTCAAATGCAGCGAAGTCGCGGGGGCACTCTATACCTGACGGGCCTCGACCAGCACCTCTATTCCATGTTTGAACGAGACGGCCTCATTGCCGAGATGGGGGCGAGTTGTTTCACCTTTAAGACGAACATCGCTTCTTCAACCGCGAACAACTATGTGCACTTTAGTATTCCGCTCCGATCAAAAGATTAGCTTTGATCGACGGCACAAAGCGCGAGTTTCTCTCGCGAACCTTCTGTCGTTTGCCTCTGGGCGCGGAAACAAGCCTTGTAGTTTTTCGCGCCTTCACTGATCATGCACCAACGATGCAAAGGAAAAACGAAAATGGATGCCACAGGAAAAACTGCCACGAATCACTTACTGTCTCAAGCAATTTCAAGAAGGGCCTTCGGTCGCATCGCGGTTTTAGCGACTGCCGGTGCGACGCTGCCTTTTTATAACGAAGCCGCGCTGGCCCAGCTATCCAACGTCGGGCCGATTCCAAAGGACGCGGTGAAGATCAACGCGAACGAAAACCCTCTTGGGCCGTGCCCGGAAGCAGCCGAAGCAATCTATAAGGTGGTGCGAAAGGGCGGACGCTATTTGTATGAAGAAACGTCCGTCTTTGTTAAGACGCAGGCAGCGATTGATAACGTCAAGCCGGAATACATTCTGCCGTTCGCCGGATCGAGCGACCCGCTGCACCGCGCCGTGATTGCCTTTACCTCGCCGACCAAAAGCTTTGTGATGGCTGATCCCGGCTATGAGGCCGGTGCACGCGCCGCCGAGTTTATCAAAGCGAAGGTCTGCAAAATCCCTCTCGCCAAAGACCACTCGCACAACGCTCGCGCGATGGCTACGGCTGATGCGAACGCTGGATTGATCTATATCTGCAATCCCAATAACCCGACGGGCACCCTCACCTCGCGCGCCGATATCGAATACGTTTTAGCCAACAAGCCCAAAGGCTCAATCCTGCTGCTCGATGAAGCCTACATTCATCTGTCAGCCGACGGGCCGTGCTCTGACTTAGTAGCCGCCGACAAGGACATCATCATCTTGCGCACCTTCTCGAAGCTCTACGGCATGGCCGGACTCCGCGCGGGTTGCGCTATCGGTCGCCCCGACCTGCTTGAGAAGTTGAAGCCATATGGAGCGGGCGCGCTGCCTGTCACAGGCATGGTCGGAGCGACGGCGAGTCTTAACGTTAAGTCGCTTGTGCCGGAACGCCGCAAACTCATCAAAGACGTGCGCGAAGATGTCTTCAGCTTCCTCCACAAAAACAATTTTGCGTTTGTTCCGTCTGACAGCAACTGCTTTATGCTCGACGCCAAACGTCCGGCCAAGGAACTCATCACAGCGATGCAGAAAGAGAAAGTCTACATCGGCAGGGTCTGGCCCGCGTGGCCGACTCATGCCCGCATCACGGTCGGCACACGAGATGAAATGGCGAAGTTCAAAACGGCACTCCTCAAGGTAATGGCTTAAATTGAGGCACAGGAGATTGACACGCTCCTTGGTTCTCATGTCCCGTCGGAACACATTGGCAGCAAAGCGCTAAAAGCGGTTGTAAGGATTAGACCTTACAACCGCTTTGAAATTGATTAACGCGGCGTTTCTACTTTGTCGCTAACTTTCGCAGAAAGATGCTGGTGGCCCGGTGACTGCCGCTACTACTTCTGCTTCTTCGCTCGTTGCTTGAACGCCTTCTCGCCGCCGGATTGTCCGAGAGGTTGACCGCTCGGTATGGCCGCCGTAGTTGAAGGCGATGCGCCTTTAGGCGTTACCGCATCGGCCCCGAAGTGCTGCGATGAATCATCGGCGAACATCTTATTTTCCTCTTTACGATCACCACTCATCGCCGGAGTATCATCCATGTCTTCAAGGTTTTTGTCCGCCATTCTCTCGGTCGGTATATCTCCCTCTCCGGTTTGCTGCCCGCGCTTTCTTTCGGGTATGCCAACTTTACTTTGATCTTCCCTATTGCTCATCTCTGATTTCCCCTTCAGTATGGTTACCTGTGGTGCTTTTATCTTCCGCGAACGCGCATCGGCTCAAGCTCCGGTTGGTCAACCGCCAAGTCGCGCGATTGGTCTTTGAATAAAGAGGGAGATACCGGCGGGGGCGGTTCGGAAACCACCCTTTCAAGCGTCGCGTCCAAAGCTTCGCCAATGCGGTCTACAAAGATGATTTCAAGTTCGCTGCGCACGTCTTCAGGAATCTTTTCGGTGTCGGCTTCATTACGCGCTGGAAGCACGATGCGATGAATGCCCGCGCGGTGCGCCGCTAGGACTTTCTCCTTAACGCCGCCGACCGGAAATACTAAGCCGGACAAAGTGATCTCGCCGGTCATCGAGGTGTCAGGGCGCACCCGGCGTCCGGTGAGAAGCGAAGCCATCGCCGAGGTCATCGCGACGCCCGCGCTCGGACCATCTTTCGGGATCGCCCCGGATGGCACATGCAGATGCACGCCGTGGCCCTTGAACATTTCAGGGTTGATGCTGAAGTCAGCAGCGTGCGACCACAGGTATGAACGCGCGGCGCGGGCAGACTCCTGCATTACATCGCCGAGTTGTCCGGTGAGTGTGAGGCCCGATCCACCGGGCAAGAGCGTCGCTTCGATGAAGAGAATCTCTCCGCCCATCTCGGTCCACGCCATCCCCGTCGCAACGCCCGCGGGCACCTCCCGCCGGGCTTCTTCCGGATAAAAGCGCGGCGCGCCCAAATACTCTTTAATGTCAGGGGCTTCAACGCGCACCCGCTCGGCTCCTCCTAAAGCGATCTTTAGCGCCGCTTTGCGAACAACGCTGCCGACAGTTCGCTCCATTTGACGTACGCCCGCTTCACGCGTGTACCGCGTTGCGATTAGAGACACCGCTTGATCCACAATTTCAAATTGATTTTCGTCAAGGCCGTTGTCGTGGATTTGTCTGGGCACCAAATACTGCCGGGCGATGTGCAGCTTTTCTTGGTCGCTATAGCCCGCGAGTTGAATGATCTCCATGCGGTCGCGAAGGGGTGGCGGAATCGGAGCCAACTGATTTGCCGTCGCGATAAAAAAGACGTTAGATAGATCGAACGGCAGATCAAGGTAGTGGTCGCGGAATGTGTTGTTCTGCTGCGGATCGAGAACTTCGAGGAGCGCCGCCGCCGGATCGCCGCGATAATCCGCGCCGAGCTTGTCGATCTCGTCGAGCATCATCACGGGATTGTTAACTCCCCCGCGACGCAGAGCTTGGATGATGCGGCCCGGCATCGCGCCGATGTATGTGCGGCGATGCCCGCGGAGTTCCGCTTCGTCGCGCACGCCGCCCAAAGATATACGCTCGAACTCTCTTCCCAGCGAGCGCGCAATAGAGCGCCCCAAACTTGTTTTGCCGACGCCCGGCGGGCCGACGAAACAGAGGATCGGACTCTTCGCTTCCGGCCGCAATTTGATGACGGCAAGAAATTCAAGAATGCGTTCCTTGATGTCTTCAAGTCCGTAGTGATCCTCGTCAAGAATGCGTCGGGCTTCCACGAGCTCAAGTTTGTCCTCGCTTGATTTCTTCCACGGAAGCTCAAGCACATATTCCAGATAAGAGCGGATTACCTGATAGTCAGGCGCAGCGGCGGGCAGACGCTCCATGCGCCGCAGTTCACGCTCGGACTCTTTGCGCACTTCGTCAGGAAGGTCGGCCGTGTCGAACCGCTCGCGCATTATCTCGGCTTCAGCGCGTTCGCCGCCTTCGTCATCGCCCAACTCCTTCTGAATCGCTTTCAACTGCTGGCGCAGAATGTAGTCGCGTTGCGCCTTGTCCATCTCCGTCTGTGCTTCGGTGGCGATCTTGGAACGCAGTTGCAAGATTTCGAGTTCGCGTGCGAGGTGGCCGTAGGCGAGACGCAGCAACTCATCGACGGTGTTTGCCTCCAGCATTGCTTGTTCATTCTCAATTCCAAGATTCAAAACTGAGCCGAGAAAGTAGACAAGCTGAACCGGATCGCCTGCACTCATGACGATTGTGCGTACCTCCGGCGGTACTTGCGGCATCAGCGCCAGCGCTTGTTGAATTAGCTGCTGCACATTGCGCCGCAGAGCTTCAACCTGCTCCGCGTCTTCGACGGTGAGCGCCGGGAGAATGCGTACGCGCGCCCGCAAGAATGGTTGTTCGCTGAGCCACTCGACGATCTCGATGCGCTCAGTGCCCTGCACAATCAACTGCAAAGCATCGGGTGTGCGCATCATCCGCTTGACCATCACGAGCGTGCCGACAGTAAATAAATCGGCGGAGCCATCTTCCTTGTCAGTTGTGCTTCCTGAACGAACGCTGAGGCAAGCGAGCAGCTTTTCTTCGGTCGCAAGCGCCGCTTCGACGGCGGCGACGGAACGCGGGCGACCGACTGCCAACGGCACCACGGTGCCGGGGAATAAGGTTGTGTTTTGTAAAGGCAACACCGCGATCTCGAAGGTACGCGCGGCTGCGGTTTGCTGATCTTTAGAGGACGGATTGATGTTTGTAAATTCAGTCATACCTTTATGGTCTTACAAGTTAATTCGATTTGTTATCGCTTTATAATTTGTCTTCGCTGCTACGTAAATAAAGTATCAGTAGACCATCGCGATAGTCTCGCTCAATCGTTGCGGCATCAATACGCGACGGAAACTGAAGCGTCTTTTCGAACCGGCTGTAAGTGATTTCTATTTGGTGGTAGGAAACCGTCTCGCCATAGAAGGTATCACGTCGGCAACCCCCTATGCGAAGCGTTGAACCCTCGATTGAAATTTCGAGTTCATCGATGCGGACACCGGCAATTTCAACTTTCACGATCCACCCATACTGGGTTTGATAGACATCCGCCGCCGGACACCACGTTCGCTCCGCAGGACGCTGTTTACGTCCCATCGGCATCAAACGAAAATAACGCTCAACCGATTCAGCCATAATAGTTTCATTACCAATTTGAAGAGAAAAGATACATGATCAAGTGAAGCAACACCAACAGCAGCAACGCTGAAGGCGGAAGGATGAATAAGACAAACAGCTTTTCTGTCTTTACTTCATCCTTCCGCCTTCAGCCCTTCTCTCTCACCCAAACATTTTGCTCCAGAAGGATGCGCCGCTTGAGATTTCTTCGAGCGCATGGGCGAGCTCTTGATCCGCTTCGGTTTCAAGTGCCACGTCGGCCATCGAGATGATGCCGCGCAGATTGTTGTCGCGATCCACGACGGGGATGCGCCTTACCTGTTTGTCGCCCATCTTACGAATCGCATCAATCACGCGGTCATTGGGCTGCGCCGTGTGAACATCTTCGGTCATGATTTCTTCGGCGCGGGTGGTGTTCGCATCTTTGCCTTCAGCAATGGCGCGAACCACGATGTCGCGGTCCGTGATAAGACCGACCAAGCGGCCATAGCTGTTGCCCTCACTGCCGCGCCGCGCCTCTCCGCTGCTGCTTGCATTGGTTGTTGTCTCTGCGGCGCGTTCCACAACGGGGATGACGCCCGTATCTTCATTACGCATCATCACGGCGACTTGTTGCAGCGTCATGTCACGCGTCGCAACCGTAACGTCGCGCGTCATAATGTCGCGGCATTTCACATGCGAGCGTGCCGCGCCGCGGGATCGGTAGGCTTGCGGACGATTGGTGTGTTCGCCCTGATCTTCCGTGTACCTTGCGCGTCCGTAATCGTCGCGTTCATAGCCACTCTGGGCGCTGCCGCTTGGGTTGGTATAACCCTGGCGATTATCATAACGGTCGCGACCATAGTCATCATATTCGCGTGGATTACTACCGGGACGAGGCCTATCGCGCACGCTTGAATTGTCGTAATTGAACTGAGGCCCGCGCGGGTCTCTGCTTCGATCTTGGTTTTCGCGTTGCGATTCATTGAAACGCTCCTCGGCGTGGCTGGGCCTGCCGCCACGCCTGCCGTAATACTCATCGTCTCTATCGTCTCGGTGTCTCGACATAATCTCCTCCTGATTGATTTCCTTGCATGAATGGGCAGCCGCCTTGAACCGCATGACGGTTTAACTTTAAGTAACAATGCTCAACTTCAGTCTTGCTGATTTTTAGGAAGGCTCGGTGATTATACCCGCTTCCATGAAGTATTGTTAGCGGCGATGCGGCCCTGCTTCAATGGCATATACTATGCGCGTTGACCACTATTTCATCTCAATCTCTGCGATCAATTGCACCTGCGATCTGATGTCAAGCGACCCTATCTCTATTGGTGTTGGCTCCCCCATTTGCATAGTACCAGAAGCTCGGCTCCGCCTCATTTCATCATATGCGATAATCGGCGGACGTAGCGCGTTGGCTTCTTGTACCTCAACGATCCGCACCACGCGCCCGCCGAGCGCCTGCGCCATCGTCTGCGCTTTGCTCAACGCCTCGCGCGTCGCTTCCGTTAAAGCTTGATCGCGCGCCGGACGATCTTGGCGCAGGGTGAATGAAAGATTCTCCACATTGTTTGCCCCGGCTTGGGACGCCCCATCAATTACCGCGCCGACTTTTGTCAAATCGCTCATCCTGACAGTGACAGCATTTCGCGCTTCGTAACCTCTGATTGTCGGCGGCTGATTTTCCCGGTAGAGATACTGCGGCTGGAGATTATAACCGCTAGTTTTGACTTCCGCGCCAACACCCGCCGCAGCTTTCACTGCGCGTAATACGGCCTCGCTTTTGGTCGCATTTTCCTGCTGCGCTTTGAGTGCGCTCTGGCTCTGCGTCACCACCCCGACTGTCACAATCGCTGTGTCGGGTTGCGCCTGCACGATTGCATCGCCCGTTACCATTACCCGGGTTGCGCTCGTTGCGCGTGTGGTCGCGTCACTGCTCTGTGTTTGCGTTGACCCTTCTAGCAGCGCCGTATTGCTCTGATGAAAAGCGATCATGGCAGGTTTTCCTGCGCTTGTTACTTCCACAGTCTGCGCCGAACAAAAAGCGGCGAAGGCACATAGACTCGTTACTATCATCAATAGTTTTCTCATTTTTCTTTGCTTCCTTTTTATATTTGCTCCGACCTGAAGCGTCGCTAAGCGCGAAGCAAGATAATACGCGCTTTTGCTCGTTCAGCATTGAAACCTGAGAACGCACCCGATCATGCAAACTTGCATCGTTGATCGTCTTAAACGCTTTTTGTTACGATCCGTGCGGCATGAAATCCCGCGACGCTGACACTCCCAACAGCAAACGCCCTAAACGTCAAAATCGTTTGATTAGCGTTTGTCGCGTGGAGGATTTACCCCCGGGGCGGGGCGCAACTGTTGAGCTTGCGGGCGGCGAGGAAATAGCGATCTTCAATGTTAACGGAGAGTTTTTCGCGATTGAAAACTTCTGCCCGCATCGCGGCGCACCGCTCGCTGACGGTGACATCTGCGGCCATGAGGTTGAGTGCAGCAGGCACGGCTGGCGCTTCTCTCTACGTACCGGAGCGTGTTTGTCACACACCGGAAGCAACATCGAAGCGTATGAAGTCATCATTAAAGATGGAGAGTTGAAGGTCAAAATCTAACTTGCGACGCTACTACTTGGATGTTCAGAGTTCACGCTTTAGCGTGCTTCTTTTGTCAGCTATCATAGCCTAAAGCTGAACGCTGAACGCTGAACGTCAAAGTTTGAGGCCACGTGAGGAGCTTGTAGATAACCAAGGTTCTCACGTGGCCTTCCAACTTTTGCGGCTTTCAATCTACGCAATCAACCATCGTTGCCGATGGCTTCCACCGGACAGGCGGCGAGTGCTTCTTCACATAGAAGGCGCTCGTCGTCCGTTTCGGGTTGCTTGTATACGTATGAATAGCCGTTCTCATCTGAACGTGTGAAGTTGTCCGGCGCAGTGTCGCGACAAACATCGCAGTCGATGCACTGCGAATCAACATAGTAAGTGCCGGAAACATTCTCTGACACGCGATCATTCGGGTCTGCCAAAACTTCCCTCCTCCTTAAAAAGAACGAAAATACAGTGATGAGTGACGAGTGACAAGTGACGAGTAAGAAGGAGTTGATCTTGTCGCTCGTCGCTCGTCACCATCTTCAATCACCTTTTTGCTGCACCGGACTCAAGTTTTTGCTCATCTCCAACATGCGCTGGACGGGCAGCAAGGCGCGCTTCCTGGTTTCCTCATCCATCACGATCTGTGGTCTTTGGTCGCGCATACAAAGGTAGAGTTTCTCTAATGTGTTCAAACGCATGTATGGACACATCGCGCAGGTACAACCGGAGTTTGGCGGTGAGCAGATAAACTCGGCGTCGGGGCGGGCGCGTTTCATCTGATGAAGAATGCCTGCTTCCGTCGCAACGATGAACTGCTTGTGTTCGGTATGCGCTTGAACGTATTTGAGAAGCGCCAAGGTTGAGCCGATGTAGTCGGCTTGATTGAGCACCGCTTCTTCGCATTCGGGATGCGCGATCAACACGGCATCAGGATAATCCACCCTGAGCGCGAGCAGGCGGCGCGCGTTGAACTGTTCATGCACAACACAGAAGCCGTTCCATAAGACCATCGGCCTTCCCGTCTGACGTTCAACCCAGCGGCCTAAATGGCGGTCTGGACCAAAGACAATCGGCTGGTCAGCAGGTAGTTGTTTAACGATGTCAACCGCATTGGAAGAGGTGACTATGATGTCAGATAAAGCTTTTACACCCGCCGACGAGTTGATGTAGTTGATGACTGTGTGATTCGGATACTGCTTAAGCCACTCGCGGTACTGGTCAGCCGGACAGCGGTCGGCCAGAGAGCATCCGGCGTCGAGGTCCGGCAACAGCACGGGTTTATCGGGGTTAAGAATCTTCGCCGTCTCCGCCATGAAATGGACGCCGCAGAAAACGATCACATCGGCATCGGTCTTGGCTGCCGCTTGCGCTAAAGCGAGACTGTCGCCGACGTGATCAGCCAAATCTTGGATCACATCATCCTGATAATAGTGCGCGAGAATAACGGCGTTCATCTCTTTTTTGAGTCGCTTAATTTCTTCCTCTAAATCAAGGCGCGGATCGATACTCTCTACGCGCATGGACAAATCCATCTCCTGCCCGGCGCTCTCCTCAGATGGATTTTGCGGTGTGCTTATCTGTGATTGCATGATCAAATTCCTCATTGCTTTATCGAGCGTCTCTCTTCGAGTCGTAACAGTTCGGTCGTTCCCTCAGTTACAGAGCTTGGTATCGGACGCAGCAGCATCTCGCCGGTGGTTGCCGCCGGCGCGGGGATTTGGTTGACGGTTGACGGCGCGTTTAGCAGTACAGGGTCCGGCACTCTGGCTAACGACTGCTCGACAGCACTGCGCATCTCAGGCGGGTTAAGCGTGCGATGCAGACGCCAGACACCGAAGAGCAGCGTGGTAACGCCCGGCACGCCGAAGACCGCCAGCAGCAACAATGCTACATTAACCGCGGCGGCCCCCTTCGCTACCAGAATTACAAGCGGCACAAGCAGTCCCACGAGCAGGATGATTAAGGCGGTAACTATTGTCTGATGTCCTGCCCGTGCGCCAGCCGTTAAGCGCACCACTTCAAGTTCTGTCGGGGCGATGGATGCGTGGGGCGCACCGCACAAACGACAGAAACGCGAATCGTCCGTTGTATCCGCGCCGCACGCCGAACACGTCGCAGAGGCACGCACGCTGGCGAGGGAAATAATTGCATCCGCTTCACGCCCGATGGTTTGCCGGTCTCCCTTGGTGAGGAAGGGATGGTTGACCGAGTAATTAAAAGTCGCGCGCGTCACGGCCGGACTCATCTGTTTCAAACCGATGATGAGTTTTACCGAGTAATCAAGAATGTCGTTTGACATAAGAGCCTTCGCCCAACCACGCGCCTCACGCTGGGCCATCGGCGGATCTTCGGTAACAATCACGTAGCCCATCCTTTCTAGTGCAGGGATGAGGTGCGCGCGCACGCTCTCCATATCGCCCGCGATCACTCGCCGCAGAAGCAGGTCGGTCGGCCCACCGCCGCCACTCCCGCTTGACGTTATTAACAAGTTTGCGCTCATGTAAAATTTTCTCTACTCTCTCGGGGCAAGTGCGCTCGCCATCGCGGCACGACTTCTGTCACGCAAGTTCTACTAACGCAATCCCCTCTGTGCCCTATCTAAACACATGTCGCTACGGACAAGTTCAAAGACGATTCAGCTTTCCTTCAATTGCCCTTCGCCCGTATAGATCGGCGGTCCCGTCATGCTTCGTAAATCAAGTACGCGGTCTAATTTCTCATCGTCCATCAAGCCAAGCTCGCGCGTTACCTCGCGTGCGCCGCGCTTGGAGCGAAGCATCTCTTTCGCAATCTCCGCCGCACGCGCGTAACCGACGTGCGGATTAAGCGCCGTGATCAGCGACAAACTCTTTTCCGCATACTCGCCGCACCGCTCTTCATCAGCCGTAATGCCGCGCACGCACTTCTCGGCGAAGGCGTCCAAAGCGTTGCGAAACACGGTTAAAGCTTCAAGCAAATCGTGCGCGATGACCGGCATCATGACGTTCAATTCCAGTTGCCCGGCTTGTGCGGCCATTGCCACCGTCGTGTCGTTGCCGATGACATGGTAGCAAACCATGTTCAGCATCTCTGCGAGCACCGGATTGACTTTGCCCGGCATGATGGATGAACCGGGTTGCACCGGCGGAAGTTCAATTTCGGCAAACCCCGTGCGCGGCCCTGAAGCGAGCAGGCGCAAGTCGTTCGCGATGCGCGTCATATCAATTGCGAGGGAGCGCAACGCGCCGGAGACTTCGACAAAAGGAGCCATCGATTGCATCGTCTCAAACGTGTTCTTTGTTGGTTTGAGATCAAGATTCGTTTGCTCGGACAATTGCTTTACCATTTCTTCACGGTACTGCGGATGCGCATTCAAACCCGATCCGGCAGCCGTCCCGCCGA
>JACCTF010000383.1 GCA_013812565.1 Pyrinomonadaceae bacterium
GCGATCTTCATCGCAGGTCAGCTCGGAGGTCAGCCTTCCATCGCCGATTTCCGGCACAGTCATCAGTCGCGCCGTAAACCAGGGCGAAGTGATCGAAGCCAACAAAGAGATTAGATGTTCCGATAAATAAGGAAACGCTGGTCTTTACCCTTGCCCGCCGTCTAGCGGACACACTTCGACCCCAAACCGCTCCTCACACGAAGATGCGGTTAAGATGAACCAAGCCGACGACCGCCGAGACGACCATCGGGAACAAACCTATCGCATGACGATAATTCTCACGCACGATCTTGAAGCCTTTGACGCGCCGTATCCCATGCTCGACATGCACGCGCACCTGCGCCCGTGCTCGATTCTCGGCACGCTGCTCATCACTCAACTCGCCGCCGCGCGGTTTGCGGTGCGGCGTCTCGACACCATCGGTACCGAGATACGCCAAGTCAGCTTGTTTGACGGCCGCCGGAAACTGCTGCGCCACGCCGCTCGCCTCATATATCTTCTTGTCGGCGGCCGGTCCGCGATGCCCACCCGTGACATCGAGCACCTCACCCGTCGCGTCAGTCACGACTTGCGTTTTCAGCGTGTGACGCTTCTTCTTGCCGGAATAAACACGCTTTTGCCGGTCATTGAGCGAAGGACGCGGAATGCTGGTCTCGAAACTATCAATCAAGAGGCGGTCACTGCTCGCGACGTGCAGACTCGGTGCGGCACCGCGCAAACGCTTTTCCGCCTCGAAGCGATTGGCGGGCAAGAGTGCGCGCAGCAGGGGGACGATTTCATGAAAGAGGTTCTCGCTGGTGTCGGCACTGACGCCAAAGAGGTGTCCGACGACTTCGTGCGCGACGTTGTGACGCAGGTAAACAAGGACGAGCAGGACTTCTTGCGCGGGCGAGAGTTTGCGCTTCGTGCCGCCACCCACGGCGCGCTGGCGCTGACGTCGGCGCTGGGCTTGAGCGCGCCGCTGTACCAACTCTGGGAGGGCGATGGCGAGTAGCTCTCCCAGCGCTTTGACTGTCATTCCGGTCAAAGCGCGGAGCCTTCCGGGCTTCAGGTTGTTGAGCTGTTTGATGGTCATGCAAGCAGTTTACCAAAAGCTGGTCTTATTCATCGGAACATCTAATGCCTAAGGGCAGTAATATGTTCCGAGTTGATCCGGATGGCACTTGGACACCGATAAGGAGATACTAATGAACACGTTACATAACGACAACGATTCGCTAGGCTGCGAGGTATGCAAGAGAATGATATATGGCACTGGTTCTTTGCCAAACCAAGTTGCGGTTCACCCTGACGGTCCGACGTTCCTATATTGTTGTGATGTGTGCAGCACATACTGGCACGTGACGCTTCGTTACTCAACACCGGTGTCAGAGGAGAAGGCGGCGGAACTATATCCTTCTGCATTCAGCCTTGCGTAATGAGTTATAAAGAAGCAGAGACGTAGCGACCATGCAAAACGCAGCAGCACAAAATACTTCTCAGCCGCTAAGCATACTTGAGCAGAAACTTCTCGATGCGCAAGCAGGGAAGATGTTGCTTAAAGATTTCTTGCGTGAGCTAATCGACGGCGATTTGTACATCCTCAGTGCCAGCGACGTGAACAAAGACAGTTCAGGCTTCAAACCGTTGATTTTTGACCGGCAGGGCGTGCCAATGGCTGCCGTGTTCACGATTCCGGAACGTGCGAGTATGTACGCTGAAGTGGCTCCATACATGATTCAGATGAACGGGCGTAAAATGTTTGACTGGATGCCGCCGGGCTACGGTATCGTTATCAATCCTGGTCATCAACTTGGGATGGAGATACTGCCGCACGGCGTCAAAGAAATTATCCGCGATCTGGGCTAAAGCGGATTTCATTAAGGCGACTTTGCTTGGGCTCGGCTTCATCGTCGAGCCTTTTCGTTTTGAGTGATCTTAACGAAGCGCAGGGAAGCTGAGCAACAATTTGGAGGGTGAAGAAGGCGGCCGGATTAGGAGCGCCGGGTGATGCCATCACTTGCGTCCTAAAAGCTTCAGTAGTCGATCAGGGTAATCGGTGATAATGCCGTCCACACCCATCGCGGCGATGCGTTGCATGTCGGCCGTTTCGTTAATTGTCCAGGCATGAACCTGTTGATTACGATTGTGTGCGGCATCGATAAAACTTCGTGTCAGCACATGTAGCCCGCCGCCGTACTCCGGCACCTGCACGGCTTGAGCGGCGGGGCTGTATCCGGCGGCAAGAGAGACTGCGTTTAGTGTTAGCAGCGTGCGCACTTCGTTGCTGCTTGCCGATGTCGCAACCTCGCCACACTCATGCCGAAACTCTGCGAGTGCTTCCTCTCGAAACGAAGCGATAAGCACTTTGTTCGGCATCTTGAAATCGCGGATCATCCGGCACAATGGTTTTACTAGGGAAGGTTCCGTCTGCTTCATCTCGATGTTCATTCGCATCGCGGGAAATGCGGTGAACACTTCCTCAAGCGTCGGCATGATGATTCCCTGGCCGCGAAATGGGAATGTGCGACCGCCATCGGGCGACCAGTGATAACCGGCATCGAGCCTTCGGAGTTCCTCTAGGGTGAACGAATTCACCAGACCCGTGCCGTCCGTAGTCCGGTCAACCGTCTGATCATGCATCAACACCAGCACGCCGTCGCTCGTGCTGCGGACGTCCATCTCCAACACATCGACACCCAGCGCGACGGCGTGCCTGAAGGCGGGCAGAGTGTTTTCGGGGCGCAGGCCAGCTCCGCCACGGTGGGCGATCACTACGGGGCGCGAAGTGCTTTCGAAGAAGGGGTGATCGGAGATGGGGCGTGCTGACATCACTGATAAACTGTAGACGGCGACGACGGCGACAACACAGCCGAGCAGTATCTTGAGCCACTTTGAGCGCATTATGGTCTTTCGACGCGAATTGGTTCCTGTGGAGTTTCCTAGCCGCTTCAACTTTTCGTAAACTGCCGAGGCTTTGATGTAAGATCCGGGATGCACAAGCGAGGTGGGTAGCTTTCCGTTAGCGTGCCTGTTAAACGAGATTGAGATCGACCTTCCACAACCTTGTGACTTATAAGTTCACAATCATGTAAACGCTGCTGAACATCAACGGAGGTAGACTTGGATCATCACCAACATCACAAGCACGATCATGCGAGTCACCATCATGCAGGTCACGATCATCACCACCCGCACGCGAGTATATCGCGGAGGCGAATGCTGGCGGGCATGGGCGCGGCAGGTATAGCTACGGCCGCGGCCGCGCCGACTGCGCTCGCAGAGGCGCTTCGCCCGGTGCCACAAGCGGCGTCGGGCGAACGCGGCGGCGCCGCCAATCTGTTCCGCATCGAGCGGGTGAGCGACGGGGTCTATGCGGCGATTGCGCGGCCTGCGCCGATGCTTAACTGCAACGCGGCGGTGATCGTCACGGCGGATCACGTGCTCGTCGTTGACACCCACTCGAAGCCGTCTGCGGCCAGTGCATTGATCGACCAAATTCGAAGGGAGGTGAGCGACCGTCCGGTTCGTTATGTGATCAACAGCCACTTTCACTGGGACCACGCGCAGGGCAACCTCGCTTATCCGAAAGCCTTCGGCCAGAGTGCAGAAGTCATCTCCTCAGTACAGACGCGCGAGTGGATGGCGCGCGAGGGGGC
>JACCTF010000848.1 GCA_013812565.1 Pyrinomonadaceae bacterium
CGAGGCCGACTTCATAGGGCACGTCTTCATCGGTGAGTTGCTCCTCGGTCTTCCCGACAAATGAGATTTCGGGAATCGTGTAAATGCCGTAAGGGTAATTAGCGGGATCGGAATGGATGACCGATCCAACCGCGTGCCCCATTGCAATTCGGCCCTGCTCCATTGAGACTGAGGCGAGGCTGGGAAAACCGATCACATCTCCGACAGCAAAGATGTGTGGCTGGGCTGTGCGGTATTGATCATCGACCACGATGCGCCCGCGATTGTCGGCCTCCAAACCCGCCGCCGCGAGATTGAGGTCGTCAACATTTCCTTGTCGCCCAACGGCATACAACAGGACATCGCCGGAAATCTTCTTCTTGCTCTTAAGGTTTGCAACTACCGCTCCATCCGAAGCCTCCTCAACGCTTTCCACCTCTTCGTTAAGTCGCAGCGTCACACGGTTATCGCGCAGGTGGTAACAAAGCGCTTCGACCATTTCGGAATCGGCAAACTCCAGGAGTTTGGGGCGTTTCTCAATCAGGATCACACGCACACCGAGAGCGGCGAACATCGAGGCGTATTCCACACCGATCACGCCGCCGCCGACCACGATCAGCGTCTTCGGGATTGAGGGCATGGCAAAAATCTGGTCGCTATTGAGGATCGTTCGATTGTTGAGCGGAACCGCAGAAGACGCGGCGGGACGTGTGCCGGTCGCGATGACAATAATGCTTGCTTCGTAATCAGACTGTCCGTGTGCGCCCTCAACACGCAGATGATGCGGATCGAGAAAACCGGCTGTTCCATTCAGCACTTCGATTCCGTTGCGTGAAAGCTGCGCCTTCGTCACATCGATCTCAGTCTTGATCACCTGCTGCACGCGAAATGACAGATCGCTGACTGTGATCTTTTCTTTCACGCGGTAGTTCATCCCGTAGATGCTTTGATACTGATAGCCAGAGAGATGCAGCACGGCTTCACGCATCGTCTTGCTGGGAATGGTTCCGGTGTTGATGCAGGCTCCGCCGATCCCCTCTCGTTTCTCAACGACGGCCACTCGTTTACCTAGCTTTGCGCCTTGAATAGCCGCGCGTTGACCGGCTGGGCCGGAACCTATCACGATCACATCGTAAGTTTGCATGATTCAATCAGGCTTTCAGTGCGGCGTGCACACGCTTGTTTAATGGAGTTATTGAGCGGTTCGTGTTGCTTCGTGGCTCAATCATCTTCTTGATTGTTATATGTAGTGGTATCGAGTTGATTACTTACAAAGACCACTCAAGCTTGTCTCCGATGATTTTCAGAGCGCATCGGCCATTTTCTTTGCCACGGCCTTGAGCGCTTTATCACGATGGATCTGACTCAAAGTGTTCATGCAGGATTCTCCTCTGTCGCTACTTTGTAAGATTCGATTGAATTCCCACGGTCCCGGCAGACGAACCCGAATCAGCAACAGCTTTTCCAAGGCTGTTCATCACTTGCTAAACGAAAGCTGCTCGAAGACGAAAACACCTTTCTTGTTTGCGATCACGATGTCAGGCAATTTATCACGGTTCAGATCCGTGATGACAAACTGCGTGCCGACGCCGGAATCGTTATCTATCTCGTGGCGTATCCATTCAATCTTGCCGCCACTCCGTCTCAGCTCAAACCAGTAGAGCATTGCCGGGTCGCCGGGTCGCACATCGCCCTTTGGCCCGTGTGCCCAGAAACGTTTACCCGTGACCAAATCCATCAATCCATCGCCGTTGATGTCAACCATCGCCAGCCCGTGCGTTTGTGAGAAGCTATCGTCGATGGTGTGCTGGATGAACTCCGGCCCGTTGGTTCCTTTTTGTTGTTCGTACCACCACACACCGATGTTGTGCGCGGAACTGCTGAGCACATCCATTAAGCCATCGCCGTTCACGTCGTATGTGTACATCTGCGCGGAGTCCGGGCCGAGGTTTGCCGGAACAAACTTCCACGGCCCGGCGCGCGGGTCGGGTGGTGCTTCCCAGTAACCCTTTGTAATGAGCACATCGGCGCGGCCATCGCCGTTCACATCACCGATGCCGAGTCCATGCGCGTACTTGTCAGTGCCGGGGGACTTCGGCACGCTGATCGCGTGACAGAGAAATTCGGCGTTCGCATCTTTTCCCGGTTCATACCAAGCCATCTGTGAATTGTCGAAAGGGAAAACTAAAACCTGCTTGCCGGGCACGAGGAGGTTAGTTAAGGTCGGGCTTTCGTTTCCGGCGCTCCGCCAAACTGTATGCTCCCTCCAATGACCGGGCTGGCCCTTCGGGTTCTCTCGCCAGATCGCTTTTGCGCCCGGAAAGGTAATCACGATCTGATCCGGCCAGCCGTCGCGGTTCACGTCCAAGGCAAAGTTCTGAAAGCAGTTGCTATAACCGTTCGCGGCATCGAATTTCTGTACTGGGATGATCTCGTGCGACGTCCATCGCGGAGCTTCGTACCAGAGATTACCGGCGATCACATCAAGCTTGCCGTCACCGTTCACATCAGCAACGTCCACGCCTTCAGCGCGAAACTCAGAATCAACAATCGTTTTCTTAAACGACACCTTTCCACTGCGTGCAATACGCTGCGCAGGAAGAGCAGATATTGTCGTTAACAGAATTGCTATCGTAACGGTTAGAGCTATTTTCACATGGGTGTAGAGCAGATCGGATTTAACACACCGCACACACAGGTCGCACACAGGACGCACAGTTCCTCCTCTGTGCAATCTCTGTGTTTCTCTGTGCCTCTGTGGCGAATTACCAGATGAATTAAATTCAATTGGGATGCGCTCTCGGCTGATTTGAAGCTGTGTGTTAATGAGCGTGCGGCATAAACTCATCTTTTAAATAGACTCCTTATTGCAAGGGACTTTGCATGAAGTAGAAGAGAATCAAGGTCGTGGTTCAAGCTCATAGCGGCGCGGGCGTGTCGCATCACGTTGAGCTTTAACCAACTCTTTCTCTAGCGCGTCGAGGCTATCAATTGCTTTGCGCGTTGAGGTGTCCGGTATGAACGCGTATGCCACGTGAAAAGGTGATTGTTTCATTTTTGGTTATCTGCATCGGCGCTTCGCTGTCAAAAGGATGAAGTAAAAGCAGGAAAACAAATTCTTCTTATTCATCCTTCCGCCTTCAACCTTTATCCTTACGGTGCGGCGGGCAGCAACCCACGAACTTTTAGCCAGTCGGCCAGGCGCGCGCTCCACGTAGACAGCACCGGGTCTTTCGGCGCGAGTCCGACGCCGTGTTTCCCTTTCTCATAAATGTGTAGCTCCGCAGGCACTTTCGCCTTCTTGAGCGCAAGGTAGAAATAGACGCTGTTCTCCGGCGGCACACCTGAGTCTTCGTCAGTGTGAAATAGGAAAGTCGGGGGCGTCTGCGATGTGACCTGCTTGTCGTTCGACAGATTCTCCATCAACTGCGGAGCGGGATTCTCTCCGAGCAATGCTCGACGCGATCCTTTGTGTGTGTACTCGGCTGTGAACGTAATGACCGGGTAAGCCAGAATCAGAAAATCCGGTCGTGAACTGATACGGTCAATCGGCTGTGCGGCCTGTGCGTCACCGCCATCGAAATGTGTGCCGACTGTCGCTGTGAGATGTCCGCCCGCGGAGAAGCCCCACATGCCGATACGATCAGGAGCAATGTTCATTTCTTTCGTGTGCAAGCGAACATAGCGCACGGCGCGTTGCGCATCTTGCAGGGGAATCGGGTGTCGGTAGCGCGGCCCGAGGCGGTACTTGAGTACAAAGGCCGCGATGCCGTGCGAGTTGAGCCACTCGGCGATCTGCTTTCCCTCATGATCCATCGCCAGATTCACATAACCGCCGCCGGGACACACGACCACCGCCGTTCCGTTGGCCTTACCCTGCGGAGGCGTGAAGATTTGCAAGCTAGGTCGGTCAACCTCCTCTTTTCCGATTGCACCGGGCGCACCGTCGGGCCAGAGATAGATTAATGTCGGATCAGTTGAAGAAATTTGAGCATGGGTTGTGATACTGAGTAGGGCAATCATTATTAGTGCTTTGACATAACTCAGTTTGAGCATGATAGTCTGCCGTTGCATATGCATAAAACAATCACCGTTCGTCGAGATTTTGAATTCTTGCAAAGTTAAGTCTACGACTATTATTAACATGGGTTTGAGAAGAAGCCACGCGAAAAATGCAACAGAACGGTAATATATACATTTGCATCTTGTAGAAGTCAGGTCAAAACAGGAGAAGATCATGGTGAAGAAGGATGCCAAAATCGCAACTCAAAACAATAGTAGCCGGGGTGTTTCATCCAGGCGGCGACGGTTCATTAAAGAGGTCGGCATGGCGAGTGCCGCAGCAGCAGTGACGGGCTTACCAGATACACCGAGCGTAACGGCTAACAACGCTCCTAATGAACAAACAAATCACACAAACGCGCCGGACAGTAGTACCATCTCCGGCGATATTCCTCGTCGCCCGTTCGGCCGCACCGGCGTGCAAGTATCTGCGCTGGGACTTGGTGGTTATAGTTTAGGCGACGTGAAAATGGAGAGCGAAGCGATCCGCATTGTCCATGAAGCGATTGATAACGGAGTGACCTTTATGGACAACGCCTGGGAGTATCATAACGGCCGAAGCGAAGAGTGGATGGGCAAGGCACTCGAAGGT
>JACCTF010000404.1 GCA_013812565.1 Pyrinomonadaceae bacterium
CGTCGAAATCAATCAAGCGCAGCCTCGCTCAAATAATGGCCAGTTCGACAGCGATCGCTTGTGGCTTGAGCATCGAGCTGAAGGCAGAGACGAGTGTGCGGGCCAGCGTCGAGCCGCGGTTGAGCAAAACGCTTCTGATTTGTCCCTGCTCATCGGTCTCGATCATCCCGCTCACGCTGCACACGTCTCTGACCAGCCGCTGGATGCCGTAGCGCTTGGCCTTTGGCTCTGCTGCACTGAGCCACCCCCTCGCCCACATCAACACGTTATGAGCCAGAGTATTGAGTAAGATAATCATCTGTTGTGCCGCCGCTCTCTTCTTCCGTCGCTTCGTTAAGCCGACACCCTGCTTATCTTCCTTCAACTCAATCTCAATAGCACCGGCACGCTGATCATAGAGTTGCGCGTACGAGAGTGCCACCAGCTCCGGCTCATGAACATGCTCCTGTGGTTGGCCTAACAGCTCAATGACTTCGTGCGCAGCGAGCGTCGAGATCAGCAAGTCGTAGGACAGCTGGCCGTTGCGCTTGGGCCAGCGGATCGCCAGTCGCTTGACTGGTCGCACATAGTCAGGCGTGTCTATCGGCACGACCCATCCCATCTCCCGCTGCGGATGATGGGGATCTGCGAACCACTCAATGACAGTTGTCGCCCACGCTTCGGCACGCTTGCTTGACACGTCTTTGCAGTGCAATTGATAGCCTCGATCCAAGAGCCAGTTGACATCGTCGAGACTGCCGCCACCCGAGTCCATGCGGATCACTGTGCGCCCGCGGCGCGCGTAATCGAGTTGGAGCACTTCTTCGGCAGCCATCGTCAGTGATCGCAGTGCGACATTAAGCTGCACGTTGCCAGCGAAGAGATCATCGACGACGATCTCTTCATAACGGCTGGCGATGACACGTCCGAGTTGGCGACCGTAGCGGATGCCGTCCTTTGAGAAGTAGCCCTTCTTCGACAGCTCAGCCTTGGGTCCGCAAGGTAGACCAGACATGTCGATGTCGAGCATTTGTAAACAAGAGTCGTAGTCGTGGCGAGCAGCTTGGGCATGCTGCTGGAAGATGGTGGCTAAGACCTGCTTCATCTCCGAGACGTTCTCCGGGGTGCAGGCGTCGAGTGTATCCTGGATGACGGAATACTCGGCACAAGCCGTGCGGCCGAAGGCGCGCTGGAGAGCTTCGTCGCTGCGCAGGCGGGTCGTACTCTCGTTGAGGCCGCGGGCTCCTGCAAGAATCGTGACGAAGGCATCGTAAAGTTTTTCCGCCGGAGTGAATTTGACCTTCTTCTGCGGTACTTTGACCGTCTGAGTGATGCGCTCGATGAGGTTTAACTCCCGCAGCTTCAGACCGATGACAGCTAAAGAAGCGCGTGGTGAAAAGTGAGTTGTCGATTTTGTGGTTTGCTCCTGCATAGTGCTCCTCCTGAACGACTGACTAAAGGAAGAAGGAATGGTTGAGGAAGGATAGCGGGTAGAGACAAGCGACGAAAATAAAGCTTGAAAGCGGCGGCGATAAACTATAGATTCCGGCCACGCTATCGGAAGCCCTGAGAGAGGGCAAAATCATTGAACTTTAACCTTCTGTTTGCGGGAGGTTTTTGGCCATCCCCTTTTGCCTAAAAAGCCCTGATGAAAGTCGGCATCTACGCCCGCGTCTCGACGCACGATCAACAAACGCTTGGCTTACAAGTTAAAGCGATGCGCGAGTACGTGAAGAAGCGCCACTGGACGCTTGCCCGGCAAGTCACAGAGATCGGCTCCGGCGCAAAACATAGACCCGAGCGTGAAGCCCTCCTGCGTGCCGCGCGGCGCAGGGAGATTGATGTCATTGTGGTCTGGCGGCTTGACCGCTGGGGACGCTCGCTCGCCGACCTGGTCGTCACGCTCAAAGAACTCAGCGATGTGGGTGTCGGCTTCGTCTCTCTGAATGAGGCTCTTGATCTGACAACGCCTTCAGGCAGAGCGATGGCTGGAATGCTCGCCGTCTTCGCCGAGTTCGAGCGCGAGATCATGCGCGAGAGAGTGCGCGCCGGTATCAATCAAGCACGCCTTGAAGGTCGCCCGCACGGGCGCCCGCCGTCGGCAGCGCTGAAAGAGAAGGAAGTGAGGAAACTGCACGCCAAAGGGATCAGTCAAGCGGAGATCGCCCGCCACTTACAGATCGGTAGGACGTCCGTTCGGCGACTCTTGCAAAAACCATTTTAGCTGAATGCCAGCCTAAGGGACCGTGATGCCTAAACGCCAATCATCTGCTGCCAACGAAGTCTATCAGCTGAAGATCACCTTGCACGGTGCGCGCCCTCCGATCTGGCGACGGGTGCTCGTCACTGATGCGACTACGCTCCATCAACTGCATTGGATCGTGCAGGTTGCCATGGGCTGGACGAACTCGCATCTGCATCAGTTCATCATTGATGGCGAATACTACAGTCAAAAAGATTTTGAGCTGGACGATTGGGGACACGAAGTGAAGAACGAGGATCGCGTGCGGCTTACCGCGCTCTCGCTCGCGCCCGAGCGGAAGTTCACTTACGAGTATGACTTCGGCGACGGATGGGAACACGAAATCTTAGTCGAGAAGGTGCTCACGCCTGAGGAAAGGGCGCGCTACCCGCAATGCGTGGCGGGCAAACGGGCATGCCCACCGGAAGACTGCGGTGGCGTGTGGGGCTACGAGCATTTTCTCGAAGTCATCAAGGATGAGGACGACCCGGAACATGAAGAGACGCTGGAGTGGGCAGGCGGTTCTTTCGACCCGGAGGCTTTCAACCTTGAAGAAGTCAATCAAGAACTGAAAAGTATTGTGCGTTAAGCGATTGGCGACAGCCAAATGGCCCATTTCCCGGCAAATCGTTGTCGTCTACTAATTTGAACTCTTCAAAAACCGGGAACTACAGTAAAATAATGAAATCGAGATTTTGACGACAACTTCTTGCGATTTGACGCTAAAAGCCTGATCGTTCTGCGTGTGATTATTTAAGCCCCGGGTTGAAGCTTCGGCTTGAAGGCGAGGAACTCACGGTTAACTTTTCCCAATGACTTCTCCACTTGTAAATTCTGAAACTGAATCAGATACCGGTGCGCAAGCACAAATAGATAATCAAGTACAGACTACGGCGCTGGAAGATTTGTCGCAGGAAGTTCGACGAGTCGGGCGGGAGTTGTTTAAAGCCACCCGCGGCGCGGAGAGAAACCAAGAATTGTTCCAAGCTGCGCTCGAAGAGGTGCGGCGAATGAACACACTGGTGGCTAACCTGCCTGCCCAAAGTTCCGAGGCGGCGCGTGCTGTGAAGGCTTCAATCTGCCGCGAGTTGTTGAGTGTTGCCGACGCGCTCGATGCAAGCTTGAACGCTGCACAAGAAACGCTCACGCGCCTGCAAGAAGCAGCCGATCAGCCGACCAAAGGGATTGCCTTCAGATTTGCGGCGGCGCGCACGCTTCATGATTCATTGTCCGAGTCGGTCGCCGCGATGCGCCAGTGGTATGAAGGTCAACAGCTTGTGCGCGAGCGTTTGATGCAAGCCTTGCAGTCGCTGGGGCTGCGCGCCGTCGATGCCATCAATCGTTCGTTTGATCCATCCCTACACCGGGCGGTCTCAATCGAGAAACGCCGAGATGTGCCGGCCGGCACAATCGTCGGTGAAGATTTGAAAGGTTACATGCTTGACGGAAAGATTCTGAGATATGCCGAGGTGATTGTCGCGAGAGATGAATAGGATTGTCGGGATCGACTTAGGAACAACTAATTCACTAATCGCGGTTGTTGAGAACAAGCGGCCGCGCGTGCTGGAGCGCGGTGGTCAGCGGTTAATTCCGTCGGTCGTCGGGCGCACGGATGACAACCGGATCATCGTCGGCCAGGAAGCGCTCAACCAGTATGTGCTCGCGCCCGAGCGAACCGTGCGCTCGATCAAGCGCAAGATGGGGACGACCGAACCGGTCAAACTCGGCGATGGTTCCCACTCGCCCGAAGAGATTTCGGCCTTCATTCTGCGTCACCTAAAACAGATGGCTGAAGAGATTTTAGGAGAGAAGGTTGACCGCGCGGTCATCACCGTCCCAGCTTATTTTAATGACGCCCAGCGCCAGGCCACGACCCGCGCCGGCCAGATCGCCGGGCTTGAAGTTGTCCGCATCATCAACGAACCGACCGCGGCCGCGCTCGTCTACGGCCTAGACCAGCAGGCGAACCAATATCTGATGGTCTACGATCTGGGCGGCGGGACGTTCGATGTCTCGATCATCGAACAGCACGGCGAGATAATGGAGGTGCGCTCAAGCCACGGCAATGTACACCTGGGCGGCGACGATTTCGATGAACGCGTGCTGCAGCATCTACTGGCTCACCTCTCCGGCGAACACCGGTATGACTTTAAAGAAGACCGGCGGGCGATGGCGCGCCTGGTTCGCGCGGCGGAGCGAGCTAAGACCAAACTCTCCGACGCGCCTTACGCGAAAGTGACGGAAGAATTCCTCGCCCGTTATGACGGCCAGGCGATTCACTTAAACACCGAGATCGGGCGCGAAGAGTTCGAGGGGATGATCGAAGATTTGCTCGACTCAACTATTGAGTCGGTCCACAAGGCGCTCGGTGATGCGACTCTGACGGCGGAACAGATTAACCGCGTACTGTTGGTCGGAGGCTCAACCCGCATCCCGCGCGTGTGGGAGTTAATCAAGAGCGAGCTTGGGATCGAACCCTCGATCGAGGTCAATCCGGATGAAGCGGTGGCGCTCGGCGCGGCAGTCCAGGCCGCGATCATCGACGGCGATGACGTGCAAACGATGCTCATAGATGTTTCGCCGCACAGCCTCGGCGTCGAAGTCGCCAGCATTATCATGGGCGATCTGGTGCCGGGGTTTTACAAGCCGATCATCCGCCGCAATACAACGATCCCGACGACGAAATCCGAACGCTTCTACACCATCAGTCCGCAACAGGATACGGTCGAGGTCAGCGTCTTCCAGGGCGAAAGCCAAGTTTGTGTGGACAACACGTTGCTCGGCCAGTTCAAGCTGAGCGGCCTACCCCCTTCGGAGAATCCTGAACTGCCGCGCGAAGTGATCATCGAGTTCAGTTACAACTTGAACGGCGTGGTCGAAGTCTCGGCGCGTGATCGTCGCGGCGAGCGCTGCGAGATGATGACGGTGAACGCCGCGACGGGTAAGCGAGCTGCGTCGGAGGTCGAGACGAAACATCACTTCGATCCGGCGCTCGAACAAGACGTGGCGCGCTCGCTTAAGGAAGCGACCACCTTAGAACTGGAGCTCGAAGCGGACGGCAACCGCGAAGACGCCGAACGCCTGCGCGGAGCGCGCCACGCGCTCGAAGAGGCGCACGAGCAAGGCGGCGAAAAACAAGTGCGTGAAGCCGTCGAAGCGATCGAAGATTTGATTTACGATTTGGAATAAGTCAAGCAAATCCAAGGTCCAAAGTCCAAGGTCCAAGGTCAAGATGGCCTAAAACGACTTCTTAATAGATGTGCTCTGGGCATGTTGACTTGCCGTTCGCTCATGAAGGGACGGGATTTATAAAATCACAAGACAGAGATTCATAAATGCTTCTTGGCAGATTCAACAGCATGAGCAAGCGGTGCTGCACTTCGTTGAGTTCGCTCAGCAGTCTCTTCTGTTTGCCTGCGACTTCTACCGTCGTCACGCTTATTCCGCAGAAGGCTTCCAATATCAACTCTGCGCTGGGGCGCCTCGTTTGTCTCCCGCGCTGGCTGGAGTAGATGCCTTTTAACTGTTCACCTTGCTTGGCTAGTTCGCGGCGAACCACAAACTCCAACAAGGTCAGTTCTCTCACACAAAGTGTCAACAGATGGATCAGACCGGTGATCCGCTCTTCTTTTTGCAAGTACATCGGTTGCAATCCCAAGCGACGACCCTTTAAGCGGCTGATGCTATGTTCGATCTGGTATTGCTCGCGATACGACAGCACGGCTTCTCGCAACTCTAACTCTTTCTGGTTGCTCCCATATACCCGCCAGCCACTGTAGTTTTTCTTCCGCTCGATGGCTTGCTCGTTGCGCGCGACTGTGACTTTGACTTCTCTATCTATTCTTTCTTCCGCTACTCTAGCGTTGTATTTCCTGACTGCTTTTCTGCTTTCTGTGACTTCCCATTCAACCTCTAGTAACTCACCGCAACGATGCTTGTGCACCACGGCTTGAGCCGCGGCTTTTATTTCAATCTCGCTCAAGCGTTTCTTCCCTTGCCGCCGCTCGTTCAACTTTTCGATTTCTTCTCCGGCGCGTAACAAACGCTTCTCCAAACGCTCTTTTTCTGCTCCGGCATAGCTTTCGCTACGCACGACATACAAACTCTCTTCCCATTCGATGGCTTGACCGCCTACTTCACTGCGCAGCCGTCGCCTCGTCTGATAGCCGACGGCCAGCAACTCTTTTTCCGCTTCTTTACTCTCCACTGGTTTGAACACTTCTTCCAGCAAAACTTCTCCCACCAACGCCGGCTCAACCAGCGCTTCAAAAAGGGTCTGGGCCATCTGACTGCCACTCAACGGACACAAATAGAGATCACTACTGGCGGCCAACCACGCGCGCGTCGCGAGCGCCGCCATCTTCGCATCGCCGACATATAGTTTCCCGCCGCGCCCGACACTCTCTTGCACTCGTTTGATGGCAGGCACATAGAGCGGCTCATCCGCACTCTGGCCACTCACCACGGCCGTCATCAATGGCATCCCGAGCGGGTCTAAACTCGCTAAGGAAATCTTCACTTGCCCTAAATCAGGGCGCCGATCTTTGCTGAATCCCAACTGCAACAAGCCTTCTTCACTCACCGCTCCATAGCTGTAGGTAGTCGTGCTATCAAGCCTCACCCGCGCAACACTCATGTCATAAACCCGCAACGTCTTTTGATTCAAAGCACTTTCAAATGCACACCAACCCGGCTCTCTGGCAAGTCGCTCCAACACATCTGCAAGGCGGTCATCGCTAAAATTCAAAGCCCGTACCGGTCGGCCAAAACTCGCCTCATAGACGCTCAAATGTTGCGCGACAAAGGCTTCAACTTTGTTCAACCGATGGTCGCCGTGAGACAAAATATAGGCCATCCAGCCTTCGACAACTTGATCCCCCTGGAATTTGCTTTTTAAGTTGTTGATTCTAAAAGGGTGAGAATATGTCTCTGCTAAAATGCTGGAATGGCTCAACCTCCACGCTTTGCGCTGGAGACTTTCAAACAGATCTTCC
>JACCTF010000413.1 GCA_013812565.1 Pyrinomonadaceae bacterium
AGTCAGCACTTAATTATAATGGTTTTTGCGGTGGGAGCGCGGAGTTTAGCCACTGGTTAAGCCGCGACGATATTCTGTTATGTCTGAGGTACTTCGGCCTAAATGACATTCGAATCAATTTTGAACACCAAGACCACCCCAGCGGACCAAGCTTTGCCCTAGTGGCAATCAGGAGGTGAGAGGCAGGAAGGTACGCGACGAGCCTGAAAGCTCTCCGCGGCCTCAACAGGCTGCTGCAGAAGCTATCAGGAAGTTGCTATTAGTCGGCTTATAACAATGTCAGGGATCTGCGTTGCACACTTGGTAAGAGAGCAGAATGGCCTAGCACCATTCAAGGCGTTTCTTAACTCATACAGGGAACGTCCTGCTGGAGTTGGACATGATCTCTTGTTGATCTTCAAAGGGTTCGCTCAGCAGCACGTCTTGGACGAGTATCGTTCTCAGTTAGCTGGTCTAAGTTATAAATCGTTCTTGGTGCCAGATCATGGATTCGATGTTCGTCCTTACTTTCTTGCAGCTAGAAGATTCGACTACCAGTATTTTTGCTTTCTCAACTCGTACAGCTTGTTGCTAGATGAAAGCTGGCTGGCAAAGATGCATAAATACATTACGCATGAAGAAGTCGGCATAGTTGGAGCAACCGGTTCATACGAAAGCCACTATTCTAATATCGTTCATACAATATTTGTGGAATCTGGAGAACTTCTTGAGGACGTATGGCAACTCTTCCACAAACGAGTTGTAATAAATATAAACAGGATGTACTTTCCGCCATTTCCGAACCCGCACATCCGCACCAACGCCTTCATGCTGTCACGCAAGGTGATGCTCAAGCTGAAGGTCGGTAGAATCAAGAACAAGATGGACGCACATAGATTCGAGAGCGGGAAGAGCAGCTTGACACGCCAAATTCTAGACATGAACTTGAAGGCTCTAGTGGTTGGACGCGACGGCAGGGCCTATGACAAAGATGAATGGTTTGAAAGTAATACTTTTAGGAGGGCTGACCAATCCAACCTATTAATCAGTGATAACCAAACAAGGGAGTATTTGCTTTCTGATTCCCACCGAAAAAGAGTCCTGTCAAAAGATACCTGGGGGAACCGACCGAGTCATGTTGATTGGCCGTCAGGCGGGAGTTACGTACATAGGTAAAGTGCGCTTTCATCAACCGAGATGTCGCCTCAACTAATCACAACAACCAGGGCGTACTTGCGCCAGTTCAAACTGCTTAGAACTCTCATGCATGCGCTACGCACGCTCAGCCGCGCGCCCCGAACCCGCCTCGCTGCCTACCAGCAGCGGATGCGCGACCGCCACCGCAGGCGTGCCGAACTGCAGCAGCAACGAAGCGCAGCAACGCGGTTTCAGTACCAGCAAGTGCTCTCTCTCTTAACCGCGGCACACAACTCCGACTTCGGTGAGTTGCGCTCAACCATCGAATCAGTGCGAAGCCAGACGTATCCTAAATGGCAGTTATGTATCGTATGTGATGGTTCGCTGCCGCCAGCGGTCGTGGCTGCGCTCAACAGATACGCGGCGAAGGATGCGCGCATCAAGGTCACGCATGGCACTGAGTGTAGTGGGAAGAGTGCCGCCCTCGCCAACCACGCGTTGCGCAGCACGAGCGGAGAGTTCGTGGGTCTCTTAGCGGCGGGTGATCAACTTGCGCCTGAAGCGCTCTACGCCGTGGTCATGCTGTTGAACCAGCAACCTGCGGCCGACATGATCTACACGGATGAGGATGAGGTTGGTGCCGACGGTATGAGCTGCCGTCGGGTGCTCAAGCCCGACTGGTCACCCGAGCACTTTCTGGCAGGGATGTACACAGGCTCAATGAGCCTGTACCGGCGCGCTCTGGTCACCGAGGTAGGAGGCTTCCGAGAGGAGATGGAGGGAGCGCACGAGTATGACTTGGCGCTGCGGATTGTTGAGCGAAGCAAGCACATCCACCACGTTGCGCGGGTGCTCCACCATCGGCGCGGAGGGCGCAGCGCAGCAGGGGCAGCGGCACAGTTTACGGCCAGTGGTGCAGCGCAGCGCGCGGTAAGTGAGTATCTGCACCGCAACCGGATTGCGGCGATCTGTGAAGCTGGAGTGAATGGAGTGCAGCATCGGGTGCGGTACCGGATCGCTGGTCAGCCGTTGGTGAGCATTATCATTCCGACGGCTGGGTATCGGCGCGTGGTCGGTGAGCGGGAAGTAGACCTGCTGGTCAACTGTGTGCAGAGTGTTCTCGGTAAAACTCAGTACCATAACTACGAAATTTTATGTATCAGTGATGGCGATTTGCAGCAAGAGACCAAACAGGCCATAAATGACGCGCGGGTGAGCATTATTACTTTCTCCAAGCCCTTTAATTTTGCAGAGAAGATCAACTTCGGAGCGAGGCATGCGCGAGGCGAGCAGTTTCTGTTTCTCAACGATGACACGGAGGTGATCTCAGGCGAGTGGCTGACAGCGATGCTGGAGTTCTCACAGCAGCAAGCCATCGGAGCCGTCGGAGCCAAGCTGTACTTCCCCGATGGTGCCATCCAGCATGCTGGCGTTGTTATACCGGAAGGTGGGCCGTGCCACATATTCTACGAGTATCCAAAAGAGG
>JACCTF010000428.1 GCA_013812565.1 Pyrinomonadaceae bacterium
TTGATGCGCTGATACCCGGCGGCGAGTTCGCGGTCGATCTTCTCCAACAAAGCTTCAACAGAATCTTGAATGCCAATGGAAACGCCACACGCAATCTCTTGCCGCACGCCGCCGATATGTTTCCACAACGGCATTCCCTTGCGCCCAGCTTCCAAGTCCCACACGGCGGTTTCAATCGCCGCCTTCGCCATGCGATTGCCGCGCACCTGTTTCATCAACCCGAAGACATCGGCGGCGCTCGCGATGGTCTGACCAAGAACCATTGGAGCAAGGTAGGTTTCCATAACGCTCCAGGCGCTTTCAATCCACTCCTCGCTATAGAAAGGTCCTTCGCCCGCCGTGCACTCGCCCCAACCTTCCGCGCCGTCTACGTCTTGAACTCGCACCAGCATAATGCGCCGCACGGTGGTGCGACCAAAGCTGGTCTCGAAGAAGTGGATTAAGGGCAAACGGATTTCGCGTAGCTCGACAACCTCAATCCTCATCACACTCGCTCCAAATTAATTTTAATAGTTATGAATTCGTTCGTTTGTAGCACTATTCGAGGGCGTAAATGGCGGATCAGATTTTCAACCAGAGAGCCTACAAAGAACCAGAGAGTTGCTCGATCTTTCTGTGCATTCTGCGTCTACTCTCTGGTCTTTGTGGTGAGCTGCCGTGTGCCCTACACGCAAGTAAAGCATCATGAAGATGATGACCGGCGAGGAGTTATGTTTCAGTTGATGCCGCTTCTTCGCCTTGAAGTGCCGCGTGCATCGTGTGCCATGAAAGACTCGCGCATTTGACGCGCGCCGGGTAGTCGCGAACGCCTGAGAAAATTTTTAACCGCCCTAGATTGTTTGGTTGCGCCTCTTCGTCAAGCTCGCCCTTCACCATACTATGAAACTCTTTGAAGAGCGTTTCTGCTTCCACACGCGTTTTACCCTTGACGCTCTGCGTCATCATGCTGGCCGCTGCCTTCGATATGGCACAGCCCGAGCCTTCAAAGCTCAAATCTTTGACGACCTCATCCTCAAGCTGCATGTACACGGTAAGCTGATCGCCGCAGAGCGGATTGTGTCCTTCAGCGACGCGATTGGCGCTCTCAAGCTTATGATAATTACGCGGCTTTTTGTTGTGATCCAGGATGACCTGCTGGTACAGCTCGCTTAATTCCGACATCTTTAACTAAATACCTCGATGACCTTCTCGATCGCGTCGGCGAGCTTATCCGCTTCTTCCTTAGTGTTGTAGAAAGCAAACGACGCGCGTGCCGTGGCGGGAACTCCGAAGCGCTGCATGAGAGGCTGCGCGCAGTGGTGCCCGGCGCGAATCGCGATTCCTTCCTGATCGAGGATCGTGCCGATGTCATGCGGATGCACTTCGTCAACCACAAAGGAAAGAACGCTCGCCTTCTCGTGCGCCGTACCGATAATGCGCACACCTTCAATCGCCGCCAGCCGCTCGGTCGCATAAGCGAGTAGCTCTTGTTCGTACTTGTGCGCTTGCACGCGATCAATGCTGTTGAGGTAGTCAATCGCTGCGCCCAATCCGATCTGTGCTGCAATAGCCGGTGTCCCCGCCTCGAATTTATCCGGCAGACCCGCATAAGTCGTTTTCTCGAAAGATACGCTGCGGATCATGGCACCGCCGCCGTGAAATGGATTCATCCGTTCGAGCAACTCCGCCTTGCCATAGACGATGCCGCTACCCGTCGGCGCAAACATCTTGTGACCGGAGATGATGTAGAAGTCGCAATCAATATCCTGCACATCTACGGCCAGATGAGGAGTGCCCTGCGCGCCGTCTACAAGGACCGGCACGCCCTGCTTGTGCGCGAGGCGGACGATCTCTTTCACGGGATTGATTGTGCCGAGCGCGTTTGAAATGTGCATCACGGCAACCAACTTGGTGCGCTCCGTGATCAACGCCTCAACTTCGTCAAGCAGCAGTTCGCCTTGATCATTGATCGGAATTACTCGAAGCTTTGCTTTCTTCTCTTCACAGAGCATCTGCCACGGAACGATGTTCGCATGGTGCTCCATCGCAGAGACTAAAATCTCATCACCCTCGCCCACGAACTTTCGGCCGTAGCCGTGCATCACGAGGTTGATGCCTTCGGTACAGCCACGCACAAAGATACACTCGCGCGCTTCGCGGGCGTTGATGAAGCGGCGCACACGCTCGCGCGCGCCCTCGAAGGCATTGGTCGCGCGCTGACTCAGATAATGAACGCCGCGATGAACACTCGAATGCTCTTCTTGCAAATACTTAATGCCACGGTCAATGACCATCTGCGGCGACTGCGCTGAAGCCGCATTGTCAAGGTAGACGAGCGGCTTGCCGTTGACAGTTTGCCGCAACACAGGGAAGTCTTCGCGTATGCGACGGACATCCCACCCGCTCTCAAAAGGTGAGGGTATGTTAACGATCTCGGTGTTAATCGACTCAAGAATCTTCTCAGGAGCTATCATCTTAGGAAATCCTCATAAGAGTGCGAAGTGCGGAGTTCGAAATACGGGGTTGCTGAGCCTGGGTCCTGCTTTGATTTGAGAATTTCGAACTACGTGCTCGGAATTTCGCACTCTCACTCACTCGGTTTATGCTTCGAGGCTTGCGTGAAGGCGGTTCAGGATCGCCTCATCAAGTTGCCGCTTGATCGACGCGACTTTAATCTTTTCAACAATCGCTTCGGCAAAGCCGTAGGTTAGAAGGTTGCGCGCCAGTTCAGGATGTATGCCGCGACTGATGAGGTAAAACAGTTCCTCCTCGTTCAATTGTCCGACGGTCGCGCCGTGCGAACATTTGACATCATCCGCGAAAATCTCCAACTGCGGTTTGGTGTCAACGCGCGCTTCGTTTGAAAGCAGCAGATTTTTGTTTGATTGATACGCATCCGTCTTCTGCGCGCCTGGATGCACGAAGATGCGCCCGTTGAACACAGAACGCGCGCGGTCGTTCAAGATACCTTTGTAAGCTTGGTGACTTGTGCAGTGCGGCTCAAGATGGTTGATGAGCGAATGCGTGTCCATGTGCTGTGTGCCTTCGCCGAAGAACAATCCATCAATCCATGTTTCGCTACCTTCACCGCGCAGTTGTAAGTTGATGTTATGACGAGCGAGGGCAGAGCCGAGGTTGATCGTTGTTGAATCGTAGATACCAGCCCGTCCCACTTCGACGCGCGTCCGTGCGACGTGAAGAGCATCTATGGATTCGCGCTGCACTTTGTAGTGAGCGACGCGCGCTTCATCATCAACATAGATTTCGATAACCGGGCTTGAGAAGTATGATGCCTGCTCGACGAGCGCCGTATGATCTTCGATAATCGTCGCTTCCGAGTGGGGTTCAGCGATGACCAGAACGCGCGGAAATGTCGCAATAGCTTCACCCGCCGATTCGGTCACAAACAGCAGATGAATCGGAGCTTCGACGCGCACGTTTCGCGGCACATAGACAAAGGCGCCGCTCGCCAGAAACGCTGTGTTAAGCGCAGTGAAGGCATCGTCGCCACTCGTCTCTGCACCTCGCGCGAGAAAGTTCTTGAGCATCGTGCCCGCGTCGCCGTTCAGCGCGTCCGCCAGATTACCGGCGATAACGCCCGCCGGCAGTGCGTCAAGCGACGACAGTTCCGCATCGTAAAATCCGTTGATAAAGACCAGCCGACGTCCGTCGGCTTCCTCGTATATGAACTGCTCCAAATGTGCGGGATCAATTATGCCGCTCGCGTCGCTTGCGGCTGCCGGTTGAAAGTTGCCGCGTGCGATGGGCGCAACGTTCGTGTACTTATAATCTTCGTCGTCCGTGGTTGGAAACCCGACTGCCTCGAAGTGCTCAAGCGCACGCAGGCGCAAATCTTCGACCCAAAGGGGGAGCCTGTTTGAAACTCCGCTTTGCAACGACTCGAAGGCGGCGGAGAAAGTATTTTTAAGTTCCGTGACTTGCATGCTCATCTTATGATTCGCCATTCTCCTTTACTGCGCGCCGACTGTCGCGGCTTCCCTGTCGAGTTCTTTCACCCAGTCGTAACCCTTCTCTTCAAGTTCAAGGGCAAGTTCCTTGCCGCCGGAACGAACGATGCGACCTTTGTAGAGCACGTGAACGAAATCGGGCACTATGTAGTTAAGAATGCGTTGGTAATGCGTCACAAGCACGATGGCTTTATCAGGACTCTTTAGTTTGTTGACGCCTTCAGCGACGATACGCAGAGCATCAATGTCGAGACCGGAATCAGTTTCATCGAGCATCGCCAGCTTCGGCTGCAGCACAGCCATTTGCAGAATCTCATTGCGCTTCTTCTCACCGCCGGAGAAGCCTTCGTTCACGGAACGCGACATCAAGCCCGGATCCATCTCAACAATCTTGGCGCGCTCGGCAAGTAAATCTTTGAACTCAAGCGGGTCGAGTTCTTCGTCGCCCGTGTGCTTCATCTTCTCGTTATACGCAAGTCGCAGAAACTGCGCGTTCGATACGCCCGGGACTTCCACCGGATACTGGAAAGCTAGAAATATACCCGCACGCGCGCGTTCATCCGGATCGAGTTCAAGCAAATCCTTGCCTTCAAAGAGAACCTCACCACCGGTCACTTCGTAGGCCGGATGCCCTGCAACAACTTTGGAGAGCGTAGATTTTCCTGAGCCGTTCGGCCCCATGATCGCGTGCACTTCACCGGCACGAACCTTGAGGCCGATGCCTCGTAATATCTCATTGCCATCAACCGTGGCATGTAAATCGCGAATCTCTAACAACGTTTATGACTCCTCAACTGAATCTGAATTTCAAACACTCTTGTACGCTTTGCAAGAACCATTACTGCACATGGCTTTTTGTACCAGCGACATTGCCCATGCTCGTAACTTTTTTCGGAGCGAAATCACTAAAGCTCAGTCCCTCGCCAACGGGCTGAATCAACTTCAACACTGCGTCCCGTTCAAGCTTGCCGAGTTTCTCTTCAATGACCCAACCGACCAGATACTGCGCAGCGAGGCATCCGGCAGCCGTCGCAACATTGCCTTCACGCACAAACGATTCCTCGACGACCGTGACACCCATACTTTCTAAAAGTTCTTTCGATGTCGGATACGTCGTCGCACGCTTGCCTTCAAGCAGACCGAGGGCGGCAAGCAGCAATGCACCGGAGCACATCGAGCCGATCATCTGTCGTTCCGAATCAAGATTGAAGGCGGCCAAAAACGGCTCATCATACATCTTCCGCCGCGTCCCCTTACCGCTTGCGAAGAGCACCACATCCGAGGAATTAGCTTCCTCCAACCGCGCATGTACAGGGATACGCATGCCTGTGCTTGACTCAACGCAACAGCGCTCGCCGAGAATCTGCACCTTCCAGTCGGACCGCTCGACGCGGTTCAGCAAATCCCACATGAAGAACACATCGATGTCCGTAAAATCATCAAAGGCAATGATTGATACCTTCATAGCGTACCTCAAAAGGATGAAGGATGAAGTAAAACCGAAGAGCTTCTTATTCGTCCTTCCGCCTTCATCCTTGTTAATTACCCGACGCTGCCCTCAAGCTTTAGGCCGAGTAAGCGTTGCGCTTCGACCGCAAACTCCATCGGCAGTTCGCGGAACACGTCTTTGCAAAATCCGTTGATAATGAGCGACACGGCATCTTCTTGTGAGATTCCGCGTTGCTGTAGGTAGAACAGTTGTTCTTCAGAAATGCGCGAGGTAGTCGCTTCGTGCTCGGCGGTTGAAGATGCGTTCATCACCTCTATATATGGGAAGGTGTTGGCGCTGCACCGGTCGCCGATGAGCATCGAATCACACTGCGTATAGTTCTTCGCGCCCTCAGCCTTTGGCATCATCTTGACAAGGCCGCGATAAGAGTTGCCCGACTTTCGGGCGGCGATCCCCTTCGAGACAATCGTCGAGCGGGTGTTCCGGCCGATGTGAATCATCTTCGTGCCGGTATCGGCTTGCTGCGCGTGATTAGTCAAGGCAACTGAATAGAATTCACCGATAGAGTTATCGCCCAGGAGAATACACGATGGATATTTCCATGTAATCGCCGAGCCGGTTTCAACCTGCGTCCATGAAATTTTTGAATTGCGCCCGGCACACTTGCCGCGCTTCGTCACAAAGTTGTAGATACCGCCTTTGCCTTCTTCGTCGCCCGCGTACCAGTTCTGCACAGTCGAATACTTGATCTCCGCATCGTCCAGCGCGACGAGTTCAACGACTGCGGCGTGAAGCTGATTCTTGTCGAACTTAGGAGCTGTACAGCCTTCAAGATACGACACATACGCGCCCTCTTCGGCGACGATCAGCGTGCGCTCGAACTGTCCTGTCTCAGAATTGTTGATGCGGAAATAGGTTGAAAGCTCCATCGGGGAGCGGACGCCTTTCGGGATAAAGACGAACGAGCCATCGGTGAAAACTGCTGAGTTTAAAGCCGCGAAGTAGTTATCATTCGTCGGCACAACCGAACCCATATACTTCTTAACCAGCTCGGGATGTTCCTGCACCGCCTCAGAGAACGAGCAGAAGATAACGCCCGCCTTCATGAGTTTTGCCTTGTATGTCGTCGCAACCGACACCGAATCGAACACGGCATCAACCGCGACGTTCGTAAGCTGCTTCTGCTCTTGCAAAGGAATGCCGAGTTTATCGAAGGTACGCAGAAGCTCCGGATCAACCTCATCAAGGCTGTTCAACTTCTTCTTCTGCTTCGGCGCGCTGTAGTAGATGATGTCTTGATAATCAACGTGCGGGTAATTGAAGTTCGCCCAGTAGTTCGGCTCCCGCATCTTCAGCCAATGACGAAAAGCCTTGAGGCGAAACTGTAGCATCCAGTCAGGTTCGTTCTTCTTCTCTGAGATCAACCGGATGGTGTCCTCAGTTAATCCACGCGGGATCATCTCTGATTCAATGTCTGTGACGAAGCCGTACTTATATTCCTGATTCGCCAGTAGCTCGATGTTTGAAGTGCTCATAATCTTTATGTTGTTAGAGGTCGGAGGTTAGATGTTAGTGAAAACAAATCGTCTCTTCTAACCTCCAACTTCTACCCTCTGACCTCTATGGTGTTCTTATGAATTTGATATAGAGCTTGGTGCGCGCTCTGTTCCGTGCCCGTGAGCTGCGCGAGCGTGATGCGCTCAAGCGCGCTCTGGACAATCTCATGCAGCGAAATGATGACCGGCCGGATGCCGCAATCGTCCGTATGCACGCAGGTCTCGTGCAACCCTGTGTAAGATTTGCAGTGACCTTCAAGCATGCTG
>JACCTF010000436.1 GCA_013812565.1 Pyrinomonadaceae bacterium
ATTCGCCGACGGCGCCCTCGCGTAGCGCGAACAGTTCCTTGAGCATCGGCGTAGAGAGTTCAGTGAGCCAGCCTTCACCCGTGCCGACAACCTGCGCAGCCATTTCTTGTTTACGTTCGATCATCTCGTCAATTTTCTCTTCGAGCGTCCCGGCGCAGATGTACTTATGCACTTGCACGTTCTTCTTCTGGCCGATGCGAAAGGCGCGGTCGGTCGCTTGATTCTCGACCGCCGGATTCCACCAGCGGTCGAAGTGAAAGACGTGGTTCGCGGCGGTAAGATTAAGACCCGTGCCTCCGGCCTTGAGCGAAAGCAGAAAGATGCGCGGGCCGCCATTGTCGCTTTGAAAGCGCATCACCATCCGGTCGCGCTGCTTCTTCGGCACAGCGCCGTGCAGAAAGAGCACTTCGTGGCCGAACATCTCTTGCAAGTGGCGCCGGATGATCTGGCCCATCTCTGTGAACTGCGTGAAGACAAGCGCCCGCTCGCCTGTCGAGAGAACTTCCTCCAGCATCTCCGCGAGCCGCGCCAGCTTGCCCGAACGTCCCGCCACGCTTGAGTTGTCGCCGAGGAACTGCGCCGGATGATTGCAGACCTGCTTGAGCTTTGTAAGCGTCGCCAGCACGACGCCTTTACGCTGAATGCCTTCGGTCGCATCCAAGGCTTCGCTCGCGTCCTTAACGACCGCCGCGTAAAGCGAGGCTTGCTCTTTCGTCAGCGTGCAGAAGACTTTCATCTCCATCTTCTCGGGCAAATCCCTGATGATCGTCTTATCAGTTTTCAAACGGCGCAGGATGAACGGCCCGGTCAAACGCTTCAAGCGCGTGGTCGCCTCCTCATCACGGTTAGTTTGAATGGGCAGGAAGTAGTTTCGTTTGAACTCCGCCTGCGTGCCCAGAAAGCCGGGATTCAAGAATTCCATGATCGACCATAGATCACCGACGTTGTTCTCGACGGGCGTTCCCGTTAAAGCGACACGATAATCTGCCGACAAGGCACGCGCGGCTTGCGCTTGCTTAGTCTGCGCGTTCTTGATGTTCTGCGCTTCGTCGAGGATCACACCAGCCCATTCCACTTCTTTAAGAAACTCGAAATCGCGGTGCAGCAACGCGTAACTGGAAAGCACGAGCACATTCTTTTCAGCCGCCTTCTTAAAATCTTTGCCCTTCGCCCGCGTTAATCCATGATGCACCATCACCGGCAAGTCAGGCGTAAAGCGCGCGGCCTCCTTCTGCCAGTTGCCGACCACAGACATCGGGCATACCACCAACGTCGGACGATGACTCATCGCCAACTGCCAATCGCTCTGGATCAGAGCCAGAGTCTGCGGGGTCTTCCCTAGTCCCATATCGTCCGCGAGACACGCGCCTAAGCCCCACTGTCGAAGGAAGCCGAGCCATGAAAACCCGCGCACCTGATATGGTCTTAGTGTGCCTTGAAAGTTATCCGGCACGTGCATCTCCGTGAAGTCTTTGCGACCTTCCAACTGCGCGAGCATGTCGCCGATCCAACCCGTGGCCGTAACACCTGCGAAACTAATCCCGCCAGGGGCGTGGCCCGCGCCCAATGCCATCTGCACGATGTCGCGCACCCTCGCCGTGCCCGTCGCTTTTTTCTTCCAGAAGTTGAGCGCCGCCTGAATCTCTTCGCCGTTAAGCTCGACCCACTGCCCCCGCACACGAACGAGCGGGGCCTTGATCCGGGCGAGCATCTCCAACTCTTGCAGCGAGAGTTTCTCGTCGCCGAGCGCGACCTCCCACTCGAACTTGATGATCTCGTCGAGCGACATTCCGCCGCCCTTCAGTTTTGAACTCCGCACGTTCGCGCGCGCCGTAAGTCGTAGCTTCGTTCCCTTGCGCGTCCACCACGCGGGCAGCATTACGCCGAACCCGGCCTGCTCCAACGCCCACGCCTGCTCCTGCAAAAATTTGTGTGCGCCCATCGCATCCAGATTATAACCATCGGGCGCTGCCGTCTTGAGGCTGTGCCCGATGTCCGCGTTGATCTTCGCGGCCTGACCTAGCGTTGAGAGTAGATACTCGCGCGGCTTAAACGAACCGCGCTTGAGCAGCGCCGCCTGCCGCCCTTTGGCGTTCCACACTTGCGACACGGGAACAATCAAGCTGGGATCGTCTGCGGCCTGAAGCAGGTAGCGTATATACCACGCGCCATCATCAGCCGGGGACGCGACAAGTTTCGCCGCACCTTCGCGTCGTCGTGTCGCCGTGTCTATCTCTTCCGGTTCTTCCAGCCGGAGACAGAGCCGGAAGGGAGTCGCGGTTTGTGTGGTAATCGGGCGCTGCCACTCGCGCACCTGTTGAGCCAACTGCGCCAGTTCCGTTGTCTCGCCGGTCATCCGTCCATCGGGCGTGCGTAAAGCGTGGAGCCACTCGTCGTGTACGCTCTCGAAGGTCAGGTTCTTCTTCAGCCGCGATTCCGAAATCGTCGCACCGCCGCTTGGCATGATGGCCGAGCGGATCAATCCATCAACGACCTTTGTAAGAAAAGCGGAGAGCACGGTAAGTGCTGGTGTGTCCGGCGGTATGGTGGCGGTCTTAGTCAAAGCACGGCAGGCGTGCGGCATGAGCGCTGCGAGTTGCGCGAGTCTCTGGGCATCAGCCCCAACAAAGACCGGCTCCCAACGGGCGTGCGTTGATGAATCTCTTAGATCAATGCCGGGCAGGAACAACTGTCTTGCGACGATGCTGCCTGCGAACCGCATAGCCGCTGCCCAAAACGCTAGTCCGACGCCAACGATGAGGCCCGGCGCGAGCGTCTCACGATTCGCGCAAACGCAGAGCAGATCAATCGCCTGCGCGGTTGGAAAGGCGAGCGCCGTCACCTTCCACGGAGCCAACTCCGCTTGTCCGTTCGCCTCCGGCAGTTCGGCAATGAGCGGGCTAGAGGCATGCGGCCAACCGTTCACCGTCGGCAGCCAGACGATCACGGCCTCGGCCTGCGCCTGGCTCACTGGTGATACGGGCATTGCTTCAGTGAGGGCTAGCGTCAATCTATCAGCACCGACATCATAAGGTAGTGTAAAGGCGCGCCGAGCTGTTGCGGCTGGTTTCCGCCCGCTTCGTTTAGCGGAAACCGCCGTCGAGTTCGCGGGAGTCTCTCCCCAGAGCAGAAACTGATCACCCTGAATTCCGGCATGAAAGATAATCATGAGACGAAGTAAGCCTGATTCTAACTTTGTTACGGCGTTGTTGCACGAATAGCTATTACTCTGGCAAGAGTAGTAGCTTTACTCTATGCCAAAGAAGAAACCTGCCATCACGACTTACCGCATCCGTAACTGGTCCGACTATGACAAAGCGCTCGTCAATCGCGGCAGCCTCACCATCTGGTTCGAGGATGACTCCGTCAAAGCGTGGATCAATCACGAGAAGACAGGTAAACGTGGGGTACCGCAGCCCTATACGGATGCGGACATACTCTACATGCTCACGTTGATGGCTGTTTATAGCCTGAGACTGCGCTCCACACAAGGGTTGCTGCACGCATTCTTCAGATTCGCTATGATCGACCTTCTGCTCGCACCAGTTGCGCTCTGCGAAGTGATGCAGGATTATGCAGGGAAGTTTTCAACAGTGAAGAAGAAATCTGAAAAGTAGAGGGCAGGTATGGCTCAAACTAAGAACTCACGCCGCGCGTTTCTCAGTCATCTGGCGGCAGGGGCAGCAGGATTGACTTTCACTAGACTTACAACAAAAGCGCAAGCACAAACACAACCGCCGCGCCGTTTCATTATTGACGCGCATCAACACTATCAACCTGCTCCCGAGTACATCGGACAGTTGGTGAAGATTTACCGCCTGCGCAATGCGATGGCCTGTGTTCTCACGCCGATGTCGGGTCTTGAGGTGGTTAAAAAGGCCGCTGCCGAGCATCCCGATGTTGTCATCCCCTACGGCTATCTCAACGTGGATGATCCCAATGCGCTCTCCGATATTCGGAGATTCGCCGACGCCGGATTCAAAGGTATAAAGATGCACCGTCCGCGCCTCAACTGGGATGATTTCTCCTATTTTCAAATCTACGAGAAGCTGCAATCACTCCAGATCGTCGCGCTCTTTCACACCGGCATTGTAGCCGGAAGCAGTGATGAACCGGAGCCTTCTTCTATGGCGCGCATGCGCCCTTCATTTCTGCACACGATTGCCCGTTCTTTTCCGAAGCTTGTGATTCAGGGCGCGCACCTGGGCAATCCCTGGTATGACGAAGCCGCGGAAGTCGCTCGGTGGGAGAAGAATCTCTATTTCGATCTCACTGGATCGTCACTCATCAAAAAGGCGAAGAACCTGGCGGTCTTCAAGGAGTATCTCTGGTGGGAAGGGCCGACTGCGCACAGCTCACCGGATGCCGTCTATGCCTTCGAGAAATTGGTTTTTGGCACTGATGAGAGACCAGAAAATCTGGATGCATGCATCGCTCGCCATGAGGCAATGCTAGATGCCTGCGATGTGCCGGAAGTGAGCAGAAAGAAGATTTACGGCGAGACAATGGCGAAGATTTTGGGGATTAAGGTGAGGTCATAAGAGCTAGCAGCAAGCTGCTTCAACCGCTTCAGTTTTTATCGTTAAGAGGAAAAATTCATGAAAACATCCAGACGGAAATTTATTGCGACCGCAGCAGCTATTCCCGCGCTCCCCTTGCCCGCCCGATCAGTTTGGCAGAGATCGTCTCGGGCATCGAGCAAGGGACCCAAGCTGGGAACTGTCACTTACAACATCGCCAAGAGTTGGGACATCGAAACCCTCATTAAAAACTTGACCGAGGTAGGCATGGAAGGGGTCGAACTGCGGACCACGCACGCGCATGGTGTGGAGATCAGCCTAACGCCTGAGCAGCGCGCACAGGTGAGGAAGCGGTTTGAAGATTCTCCGATCCGAATCGGCGGCCTCGGAACCACCTGTGAGTATCATTCAGCGGACCCCGCTGTCTTGCGAAGGAATATTGAGGAGACCAAAGAGTGGGTGAAACTAGCCAAAGACCTCGGCTCACCAAGCGTTAAGGTGCGGCCTAATGGACTCCGAAAAGATGCCCCGGAAGAGAAATCTCTGGAGCAGATCGGGAAGGCGCTGAAAGAATGCGGTGTATTTGCGCTGGACCACGGGATCAAGATTCAACTTGAAGTGCATGGCCGCGACACCGCGCGATTGCCCCGGAT